>JBBSBO010000449.1:0-3422 GCA_038251215.1 Caldilineales bacterium | reverse complement strand
CCGCACGGTACTCGAGTAAAGTGGCCGAAATGAATTCCCACCGAAATGGATACACTACCGGAACAAACTGCAAACCGCAAAGGCGCGAAGAACGCGAAGAAAAAACAACCGCAAGAACAGCAACAGCAAAAAGCCCACCCCAGAGGTGCGGCTGGCCGTTCCTATGCTTTTCTTGCTTTTTGCTGTTCTTCGCGTTCTTTGCGACTTTGCGGTGAATTGTTTTGTTTTGCCGAAATGCGGCTAGGCGGGCAACACAATCGTAAACGTCGCGCCTTCGCCCGCGGGGCTGCTGACGCGCAGCGCGCCGCCGTGCGCTTCGACAATCGACTTGGCGATGGACAGGCCCAAGCCCGAGGCGCCCGACGACTCGCGCGCCTGGTCGCCCCGATAGAAGCGTTCGAAGATGTGGGGCAGATCTTGCGGCGCGATGCCGGGGCCGGTGTCGTGTACGGAGAGCAGCACGGCCCCGTCCTCGCGCGCGGCCGCCAGGGTGATGGCGCCGCCTGCCGGCGTGTGGCGCAGGGCGTTGCCCGCCAGGTTGCCCAGCACCTGGGCCATGCGCTGCACATCCACGTCGACGGGGGGCAGGTCGGGCGCGATCTGTGTGCGCAGGTCGATGCCTTGCTGCTGCGCCTGCATGCCATAGGCAGCCGCCGCGCGTTCGAGCAGCGCGGCCGGCGGCGTGGGGTCGCGGTAGAGGGGCAGCTCGCCTGCATCTGCTAAAGAGAGTACGCGCAGGTCGTCGATCAGGTGGTTGAGGTGCAGCGCCTCCTGGTGCAGGGTGGCGGCGATGGCGGGCGTGGCCTTGAGTTTGCCGTCGTTGAGCGCCTCGGTATAGCCGAGGATCACGCTGAGCGGCGTGCGCAGGTCGTGCGCAATGTCCGCCGTCATCTGGCGGCGCAAGTGGCTGGACTTCTCGAGGTCGGCGCTCATGCTGTTAAACGAGGCGGTGAGCCGGCCCAGTTCGTCGTTCGTGCGCACGGGGACTTGCAGGCCCAGGTCGCCGCGTGCGATCTGCTGCGTGGCCTCCGTCAGCTCGCGGATGGGGCGGGCCAGCGTGCGCGCCAGAAAGGCGCCCAGCGCCAGCGCGGCGACAATAGCGCCCAGCGCCGCCAGCACAATGGCGCGGTTGAGCGAAGCGAGGAACAGGTTTTCCGGCGCGTCCGGCGCACGCCGGTCGTCGAAGAAATCATAGATCAAATAGCCGGCCACGGTCCCGTCGACTTCGATGGGGATGGCGCGGCTCATGCTGCGCTCCGGCACGTTTGTGCCTAGGCGACTGGGGTCATGGCCGCCGAAGACCACCGCGCCCTGTGCATCCGTCACCGTGATCAGAAGCGGGCGGGCCGGGCGCGTGTCGCCCTCAATCCCCTCGAGAACGCTGCGGTCCAGTCCCTGCCAACTGTTGTGGCTGCGATAGTAGTCGCTCAGCGCGACCAGCGCCGGCTGCCGGCTGTTTTCCAAGATGAAGCGGTCGAACTCGCTCTTGGTGCGAATGCTGATAAAGACGCCGACCAAGAGCGCGCCAAGCACGCCGACAGCCAGAAAGGCCAGGGTGAGCTTGAAGGCGACCGAACGCATGACAGGCACGGGCAGGCTCCGCCTAGGACTCGACGGCAAAACGATAGCCGACGCCAAAGACGGTTTCCACGTAGCAGGGCCGGCTGGGGTCCGGCTCGATCTTGGTGCGCAGGTTGCGGATGTGGACGTCGATGGTGCGCTCATAGCCGGCGTAGGCGTCGCCCTGGGTGCGGTCGAGCAGGTCGGCGCGCGAGTAGACGCGTCCGGGCGAGGTCATGAGCACCGCCAGCAGATCGAACTCGGAGGGCGTCAACTCGACGCGGCGCTCGCCGACGCTGACGCTGCGCGTGGTGCGGTCCAGGCTAATGCCGGCGGCGCGCAGCACTTTGGGCGCCTCGGGCTGTTTTTGCAGCCGGCGCAGCACGGCGCGCACGCGTGCGGCCAGTTCACGCGGGCTAAAGGGCTTGGTCACATAGTCGTCGGCGCCCAGCTCCAGGCCCAAGACGCGCTCGTTTTCTTCCACCTTGGCCGTGAGGATGATGATGGGCGTGTCCGCCTCTTTGGCGAAGAGGCGCATGAACTCATAGCCGCCCATCTCGGGCATCATCAGGTCCAGGATCACCAGGTCGGGGCGCTCGTGGCGGGCGACGTAGAGCGCCTCCTGGCCGTTGGCCGCAGTCACCACGCGAAAGCCTTCCTGGTCCAGATAGGCAGCCACCAGGTCGCGGATTTCACGCTTGTCGTCCACCATCAGAATCGTCTGGGCCATCTTCGCACCGTGCATCTTGCCTAAATAGAAACCTGCATTGCGGTAGAAAAAGCGGACACTGATCAACACTGATGCAAGAGATACTCATAGATCAATCTGTGCCGATCTATTTTATCCATTCAATCAGTGGCCTACCTAATAAGCCTAACGCGGGCAAGTATTGTGGGAAGCTGCCGGAGGGTTGGCAGCTTCCCACAACGTGCATCCGTGTGACGCCTAGCGAACTAGCCTAGCGACGTCCGCCGCCGCGAGCGCCGGGGACGCCTGCGTTGCCGGAGCCGTCGAGGTCGCCGAAGCCGCGCATGCCGCCCGGCCCCCTATCACCCGTCATGCCCCAGTCGCCGAAGTCGCCGAAACCGTGGGCGCCCTTCGACGTCATGGCGTCGGCCTGCTCTTGCGTGAGCAGCCCCTGCTCCACAGCTTGGGCAATCGCCCCGGTCTTGGCCGTCTGTATGGCGTCGGCAATCAGTTGGCCCGCCTGCATTAGGTTGGCGTCCTCTTGCGCGATCAGGCCCGCCTCCACGCCGGCGGTGAGCATGTTGTCGCGCGCCGTCTGCAACTCGGTTACGCTGATGCCCAGCGCGTCGGCCAAGAAGCCTTCGGCGGCAGCGTCATCATACCACTCGCGTAGGACATAGAGGCCGGCGCGCGTAGAGTCGCCCCACTGCTCGGCCTGCGCCTCGGTGATGTAGCCATCGGCTACAGCCTGCTGCAGCGCGGCGGCCGCGGCCGCCTGCTGGGCCGTGTCCAGCTCGTCGGCGGTGATGCCCAGGGCGTTGGCGAGCAGTTCTGAGCGCCCGCCCGGCATGTCGCCGCGCAGGGGCATGTCGCCGAGCGCGCCCTTGTCCATGCCATGACGCATGCCGCGGCCCATCCATTCTAAGGGTGCGGGGGCGGCCGCGTCAACCGCAGTCGAGGCGGCGGGCGTGGCCGTGGGGTCGGCGGCGAAGGCGGTCGTGGCGCCGACGCTCAGGACGAGCAGCGCAGCCGGCACAACGGCCCAAAGCTTGCGATTCTTCATAGCAGTATCTCCTGTTGGGTTGTAGTGAAATACGGACATCTGTCAACCAGGCAACCGGCCAACCAAGCGAACGGGCAAACGGTCATGCCCTGCGTGGACGGCGGAGGCTCT
>JBBSBO010000448.1:0-3424 GCA_038251215.1 Caldilineales bacterium | reverse complement strand
GGGAGATGCCCCAGCGAAATGACCTCGGCCCAGTCGCCGTCTTCGCCTTCGGTGAAGACGGCCATCTCGGCGACCACGGCGGCCTCGGCCTCCTTCATCAGGAGCCTCATGCCGCGCAAGGTGCTGCCGGTGCTGATCACGTCGTCCACTAGGACGGCGTTCTTGCCCTGCACCAGGTGCAGGTCCTTGCCGTCCAGGAAGAGCGTTTGCGGCGCGCCGGTGGTGATGCTCACCACCTCGGCGGACAGGCAGTTCGCCATATACGGCTTACGCACCTTGCGCACGACGACATAGGGCAGCCCCAGGCGCACGGAGAGGGCATGGCCCAGGGGGATGGCCTTGACTTCCGGCACGATCATCACTTCCGCCTGCGGCGGCATTTGGCGTGCCAGCGCGTCGGCCGCGGTCTCGACCGCCTCGCGATCGCCCAGCATGTTGAAGATGGCGATTTTGACGTGCGGCGCCACCTCGAACAGCGGCAAATCGCGTGTCAGATCGCCCAGCGCCACAGTGTATGTACGGCCGTCATAGCTCATAATCTACGCCCCAGTCGGTCAGTGTCAGTCGGTCAGTTGCAGTGCGGGTCAGCCATCCGGTTGCCGGCGAATGCTCCTCGTGCCGGAAGATGCACGCGAAAAGAACAGGCGAAAAGGCGAGGCGCGGTCAATCCGTCAGCGACAGCCAATTTTACCACAGGCGCACGCGAGGTAGAAACAGCTTGCCGCCCGCAAGCAATGCGTCCTAGCGGAAAGACGTCGCAACGTGAAACAGGGGGCGACGCTACTAAACGTCGCCCCCTGCCCACAAGGAGGAGGAAGAATGGTCTTTAGAATAATGTGAAGGGCTTCACAAGGTCAGTAATCGTGCTTGCATTGTCGCACGCGCGGCGCCGATCGGGTGCAGCGCCGGGTTAATGCGCCACATATTCGGCGCGCACGTAGCGCAGCGGAAAGACAGCCCCAATCAGGCACATGAGGAAGATGGCGATGAGCAACGCCTGCCCCAACGGGTTGAGTGCGGCCAGTTCTTGCTGCAGATAGGCCATCAGCAGCACGACCGCCACCAGCGCGTTCGCCAGGCTCATGGCGACCATGCTGGGTCCACTAACGATCCGTTCCTGCGCAGCGAGCAGCAGCATCACGCCCAGCGCCGCCAGCAGGCTGCCCGCCATGCGCACGGGCCAGATCGTGTCGCCGCCATACACGCCCCAGGCCGCCAAGTCGTCGCGGCTGGTAATCAGCAGCAGCAGCCCCAAGCCGAAGCCCACGGTGATTCCGTTGAGGCGCATCACCATGCGCAGGAAACGATAAACGTCGTTCAGCGAATAGGCCAAGCTGCTTTTCCCTCGCGTTTCCGCGCTCGCGTGTGTGCGCTGCTCGGAGGCGAACCAACCTGTCGCCGCCCCCTGCCGGAATTGTAGCGCAATCGGATCGTGCCGCCAACCCTGGAGGAACAACATGTTATTGCCCTTTGACCATCTTTCTATCCTGCTGTAGACTTCCCCATGGCTGAAGCACGATTGAAGAAGAACGAAGCAAGACAGCGCTAGGACATCCCATGCGCGTGCCCGCGGCAGCCGATTTCGCAGGGCGCGCGGCCTTGAAGGAGGCATCCCATTGCAGGCATTTGATTATGTACGCGCCAAGGATGTGGATGAGGTCGTGTCGATCTTGGCGCGCCACGGCGACCAGGCGCGCGTCCTCAGCGGCGGCACGGACTTGTTGGTGGCGCTGCGCGAGGGGCGACGTCAGGCGCAGGTGGTCGTCGACATCAAAGGGCTGGCCGAAACGAAGGCGATGAGCTATTCGCCGACGTCTGGGCTGAGCTTGGGCGCGGCGGTCCCCTGCTATCGCATCTACGGCGACGAGGCAGTCGCGGCGGCCTATCCCGGCTTGATCGACGCTGCGCACCTGATCGGCGGCGTGCAGATTCAAGGGCGCGCCAGCCTGGGCGGCAACCTCTGCAACGCTTCGCCCGCGGCAGACTCGATCCCCGCCCTGATCGCGCACTTGGCGATCTGCACGGTGGCGGGGCCAGATGGGCGGCGCGACGTGCCGGTCGAAGATTTTTGCGTGGCGCCGGGGCGAACGGTGTTGCAGCCGGGCGAGTTCTTGGTCAGCATCCGCCTGCCCGCGCCGCAGCCGGGCTTTGGCGCGGCCTATCTGCGCTTCATCCCGCGCAACGAAATGGATATTGCCGTGGTGGGCGCGGGCGTGTCTGTGCTGCTGGACGAGAGCCGCCGTGTGATTCGCTCCGCGTGTGTGGCATTGGGCGCGGTCGCGCCGCGTCCGCTCTTTGTGCCCGCAGCGGGCGAGGCGCTGGAAGGACGGACTATCAGCGACGAGGCTATCGACGAGGCGGTGCGGCTGGCGCAGGAAGCCGCCACGCCGATCACGGACATGCGCGGCACGGCGGAGTTTCGCAAGCACCTGTCGGCTGTCCTCACGCGGCGCGCCCTGCATATGGCCATCGCGCGCGCCCAGGCAAGCTAGGTCGGACAACGGCACTTAACCGGATTGGACCGGCGTAGACCGGATGGGAGATGCAAGCGAATGTCCAATAGAGTACGCGTCCAGACCCACATCAACGGCGAAGAACGAGAATTCCTGTGCGAACCGCGCCAGAGCTTGTTGGAGGTGTTACGCGACACGTTGTTGCTGACCGGCGCCAAAGAGGGCTGCAACAATGGCAACTGCGGCGCGTGCAACGTCATCCTCGACGGCGTGTTGGTCAACTCTTGCCTGGTGCTGGCGGTGGAAGCCGACGGCTGCGAGATCACCACGATCGAAGGGATCGCCTACAAGGACCGCCTGCACCCGCTGCAACAGAAGTTCCTGGAGCACGCCGCGCTGCAATGCGGCATCTGCACGCCGGGCTTCATCGTTTCGGCTAAGGCGCTGCTGGACCATAATCCCGACCCCACCGAGCAGGAAGTGCGGCTGTGGCTGGCGGGCAACCTGTGCCGCTGCACCGGCTACGACAAGATCATCCGCGCCGTGCTCGACGCCGCCGACAGTGCAGAGGTTGGCGCCGAGGCGGAGGCGACGCGCGTCTAGGCGCGGCGCAAGCGGAGAGAAGGGGGCGGCTGTGGCGGAACACGAGGTTTGGATCCCGGCGTTGCACCGCGACTTGACCGGCGGAGTCGAGATTGTGCGCGTGGCGGGCGCTACGGTGGGCGAGGTGGTGACACGCCTGGAAAGCCTCTATCCGGGCATCGAGGCGCGACTGTGCGAAGAGGGCCGCATTCGCCCGGCGATCGCGGTGGCGGTCAACGGCGAGATCAGCCGGCGCGGGTTGCACCAACGCCTCGCCGCGCCCAGCGAGATCCACTTTGTGCCCGCGCTCGGCGGCGGATAGAACGCGGATGGCGCGGATTTAGCGGATTTACACGGATTAGGGTGAGTAGGTCGCCTGTTTGTGTCAG
>JBBSBO010000447.1:0-3431 GCA_038251215.1 Caldilineales bacterium | reverse complement strand
GTGGTTTGTGTTGCGTGCTAAACGTCCAGGTATTAGCGCACGAGCACTAGCCGCTACTTATGGCCTAGAGGAACTACGCGACTACAAAGCGCGTAGCCGGCAAGCCATCGATCAGATGCGCGCCGGGGTTGCAAAAGAGAACATCACCTCTTCTCGTTTCAGGGCCGAACCAGTATAATTTATGTTCTCCCGATAGGATAGCGCATCCACTAGGGCATAGTCTGCCGTCGCGCGATTCTCATTGTCCCCTGAACCCAAGGACGGTAACTTCCATCTGTGTAACCGTATTACTCGGATTTTCGTCAGCTTATCCACAACTAGGAGGAATTTGATGATGTACGGCAAGCAACCAATGACGCGGCGCAGTTTTCTACAGGCATCCGCCGTGGCGACAGGCGGCCTGATCTTGGCGGCTTGTGCGCCCGCCGCTATCCCCAGCGCGGGCACGAACGCCGAAGCCGGCGCCGCCCCCGCAGCACAGCCGGTCGAAGTCAGCATGTGGATGTTCTCACTGACCGACCCCGAAATGATCAAAGTAATTGAGGAAATCGGTGTACCGGCTTTCAAGGAGGCGCACCCAGAGTTCACCTTGGCGCTGGAATTCGTGCCCTACGAAGTTTATCGCTAAAAAATCGCCACCAACCTGGCAGGCGGCACGTTGCCCGACGTGCAAGAGGCCGGCACACAAGAGGCCGGCCGCGTCGCCACCAGTGGCATGGGCATTCCCCTCGACGATTTCATGGCGAACTGGGCGGACTTCGACGACTACTTTGTGCCCGGCATCGAAGGCACGCGCTACAGCGGCTACACCTGGGGCGTCCCCTTCCGCACCGAACCTTCCTGTTTGCTCTTCTGGAAGAGCGCCTATGAAGAGGCGGGCTTGGACGTCGCCGCGCCGCCCGCCACCGACCGCACCTACCTGGAAGCGGCCAAGCAGTTGCAAATCATCGAAGATGGACGCACCATCCGCCAAGGCGGCTGGACGCCCTCAGACTGGCGCGGTCTCTTCCAGGAGTTTGAGGTGGGCGTGCAGCGCCGCGGCGGCGAAATTACCGATGAAGCCTACAAGGAAGTGCGCTTCGGCGGCGACGTAGGTGAAGAGACTATTGCCTATCTCGTCGAGGCTTCGCAGGCCATCTATCCCGAAGGCGTGGCGCGCCTACCCGAAGGATCGCCTATCCCTCACTTTGCGGAGAAAACCATTGCCGAGAACAAGCGCGGCCACACGACCGACGCCAACAATGTTCTGAAGTACAACCCCGATGCCTGGGACGACTTGGGCATGGCCATGCCGTTGACGGCGGAGGGCTACGACACCCCCGTCTCAATCATGTGGCGCAACTTCTATGTCGTTAGCCCCACGGCCGCAGACCGCGAGCTGACCGTCGAATTTGTACACCATGTGACGGGCACCGAAGTCAACGGCGAGTATTGCCGGGTCGGCGGCTATGCGCCGGTGCGCAAGTCCGCCCTCGAGTTGGACTGGGTGAAGGAATCGCCATACATGGGCTTCTATCTGGAAAACGCCTCACAATACGGCTACAAGGTCATCAACCCGCCGCAGTATTTCGAGTTGCGCCAGACCGGCGGCGCCTTCTTCGAGGAAGCCGCCCTGGGCAAGATCACCCCGTCCGAGGCATTGGCGGAGGTAGTGAAGGTGTGGGAAGAGGGCCTGAAGGCAACCCCGCCGGTTCAGATTCTGTAAGGCGATCCGGCCGGCCCCCGGCGACGGCTAGGGACCGAGTACACTGTCCTGCCGCGCAGGATGCATGGCCCGGCGCGGCCACCTCTGTGCACGTCGGCGAGAGGAGGGAGCATCCTCTCTCCTCTCGCGTGATTCTTCGTTCAGTTATCGACTCGAAAAGGGAAGGTGAGCCGATATGGCGGTCCAGTCTAAACCGGCCAAGCCCAAACAAGGTTGGCGGAGAGAATACCGTTCGTCGATGCGGCGTGATGAAGCCTGGCACGGGATTTTGTTCGTCGGCCCCTGGATCATCGGATTTCTGGCTTTTGTAGCCGGGCCGTTTCTGGCCTCTTTTGTCCTCAGCTTTACCAGCTATAAAGTCGGCGTAGGGGCAAACTGGATCGGCTTCAGTAATTATGCCGAGATGTTCGGCGACGACCCGCTCTTTTGGAAGTCGCTCTACAACACGGGTTACTATGTCTTTTTGGCCGTGCCGTTGGGCGTACTTGGCTCGTTGATGTTGGCCGTGCTCCTGAATCAGAAGGTGAGCGGCATCCCCGTCTTCCGCACGATGGTCTACGTGCCGTCCATTGTCTCCGGCGTGGCCGTGGCCTATCTGTGGATGTGGCTGTTGGACCCCAACATCGGCCTGATCAACTTCTTCCTGCGCTCGGTGAACCTGCCTGCGCCGCTGTGGACGCAAAGCGAGACCTGGGCCAAGCCGGCGCTCGTACTGGTGAGCCTGTATGGCATCGGCGGCAGCACCATGGTGATCTTCCTCGCCGGGCTGCAAAACATTTCCGAATCCCTCTACGAAGCGGCAGAGTTGGACGGCGCCGGGCGTCTGCGTCGTTTCTCAAACATCACCTTGCCGCTGCTTTCGCCCATCATCCTCTTTAACTTCGTGGTGGGCATCATTGGCTCGTTCCAAGTCTTCACTCAGGCCTATCTGATGACGCGCGGCGGCCCTGCCAACGCCACCATGTTCTATGTACTCTACCTCTATAACGTGGCATTCTGGTATGGGCGCATGGGCTACGGCTCGGCGCTAGCCTGGATATTATTCATCATCATCCTCATCTTCACCATCGTCCAACTTAAGATATCCAACCGGTGGGTTTTCTATGAAGAGTGACATGCTGGAGGAACCGGCTGGGGCCGGCTGGTCGCCCAACATGGATTCATCGCGCGACCACACGCGCCACAACCTTATGCGCTTTGTGCGCACGTTCTTCTCCTATCTTCTCCTTTCCGTCGTCAGTTTTGTCTTTATGATCCCGCTGCTGTGGATGATCACGACTGCGCTCAAGCCGCTGCCCGATATCTTTAAGATGCCGCCGGTGTGGCTGCCCAACCCGCCGCAATGGTCAAATATGTGGCAGCCTTGGATCGATCGGGGCTTCACAACTTATTTTCTCAATACGGTCAAGATCGCTACGCTGTCGGTGGTAGGCGCCATTCTCAGTTCGTCGCTGGTGGCGTACTCGTTCGCGCGCCTGCGCTGGCCTGGCCGCGATGCATTTTTCATCCTCACGCTCAGCGCCATGATGCTGCCCTTCCAAGTGCGCATCATTCCGCTCTTCCTGATCTTCAAGCAGCTGGGCTGGATCAACACGCACCTGCCCCTGATCGTACCCTACTTCTTCGGCGGCGCCTTCGAGATCTTTCTGCTGCGCCAATACTTCCGTTCCTTGCCCAAAGACCTGGACGACTCGGCCAAGATCGACGGCGCCGGCTACTTCCGCAT
>JBBSBO010000446.1:0-3431 GCA_038251215.1 Caldilineales bacterium | reverse complement strand
GAAGCCGGCTGCCAGGGCGTTTAGTTGCGCGGCGTCGTCGAAATCGATGCGCCACAGAGTGATCGTTTGGCTGTCATCTTCACCGATGCCGGTATTGGGCGGGGCGGCGGTGAGCGGTTGCCACGAAGACGCCAGCGTGACCACGAGAAGGAGTGCTACAAAGATGACGCGGTGGAGGGGGGCGGCGGTCTGTTTCACAATTTGGCTTTCGGTCTGGGAACGTGAATCTTCCGGGGCGTGTTATGGGGATTCGTGCTGCGGCCTATTTTACAATAGGCCGCAGCATCAAGGCCAATTGCAGCGAGAAGCGGGCGTCGGCGTCGTCTAGGTCCAGCTGGGTGATCTCGGCGATGCGTTCCAGGCGATAGGTGAGCGTGTTGCGGTGGATGTGCAGGCGGCCCGCGGTCTGGCTGAGGTTGCCATGGCAGGCAAAGAAAGCCTCGAGCGTGTCGACCAACTCGGCGTTGTTGTTATCGTCGTGCGAGACGAGCTTGCCCAGGGTTTTGCGGAAGAAGCGCGCCGACTCCGGGCTGCCGCCGAGAGCGGTGAGCAACTGATATAGGCCGAGGTCGCCGAAGTAGGTGATCGGCGCGGCCTTCCATTCTTTGCCCAGACGCCAGCTTTCGCGGGCCTGTTGTTGGCTTTGCAGCCAGCGCGCCGGGCTGGGAGCAGGACGGCCGATGCCGATTACGAACTTGGCCTGCGGCAACTTGGCTGTGATCTGAGCGATCAGGTCGCCGGCGACTGCCTTCAGCTCGCGCCCGCTGACGGCGTTGTCGATCGGCCAAAACAGAAGGATGTCCTGCCCGCGCCGGCTGGAAGGCGCAGCGACGCCCAGGCGCTCGATGAAAGTGAGCAGGGGCGCGGGCCATTCGGGCACGCGCGTCGCTTCGATCAGCCAGGCAACGTGCGGACTGGTAAGGTCATAGCCCAGCGCGGCGCCGCGCTGGATCCAGGCCTGTTCGTCGGCTATTTCGCCGGCGAGCAGCTCGTCGAGGAAGGTGGCGCGCATCCGCTCTTCGGCGATGTCGACCGCGTTCTGTTTGGCCCATTCCAGGGCGGCGGCGGCGGCTCCCTGTGTGGCCGCGATTTCCTCGGCGGCGGATGCCTGTTGGCCGTTTGCCGGGGCTGCGCGCAGAATGAGACAGTAGCCGTGTACCGATTCGCCGGCGACTATGGGAGCTACGACCACCTCGCGAAAGGCGGCCTTGGCGGCGCCGCTTTGCAGCGGCAGGAGACCCATTGCGCCGTCCGCGGCGGAGCCGGGATGCGTAGCGGCCCAGCTGCGCAGCTCGACCAGGTTGGGCAACGCGGACAGCACATGCTGTTTCTCGCCGTCGGACAGGTCGTCCAGGCCCGCCTGGGCCACGGGCGAGCCATCTTCGCGCAGCAGCACGATGGGCTGAAGGACGAAGTCGTGCAGATGGCGCACGATTTTGTTGAGGCCGCCGCCGTCGAGCGCGCTCTGGTTGAGTTCGCGCTGCAATTCCGCCGAGCGCTGAGCGATATAGCCGGAGCGGTCGACGATCAGGCGGATGACGGCGCGCTCAATTTGGATCAATGGCACGCCGGCCGGCAGTTGAAAGAGGGAGAGGCGACTGGCCTCTGCGGCTTGGATCGCCAGCGGGCTGACGTCGCCCTGCACGGCGACTGCGGCGATATTGGCGCTTTCCAGGCTGCGCACCACGCGCTCGAGGCGCATCTTGGGGTCAAGACGGCGCAGATCATCCATGTCGATCAGGGCCAGCTCATTGCCGTCAAGCTTGGGGAAGGCGGGCGCGCTGGGGCGCAGGCTGCACGCCCAACTGACCTGGCGACCGAGGAAGTCGCCGCCGGTCATGAGGCGAGTCTCCGGCGGCAGCGCCAGGCGGTAGACATCTTCGATTGTCGCGTTGGTGTTATACATCTTGGGTGTTATACATCTTGCACAATTATCACAAACTGCACCCGTTGTCCGCGGCGCCTAGTTTGGGGGCGGACGCCAGCAATCCGCGCAACCTTGTCGTATTATAGCGATCAGCCGATCGCGCGTGCAAATATGGATGGGCGCGGCCCGCTCATTCCATGGCTCCCCACTTCGGCCGGTCCGACATGTTGCACAAAAAAGCAGCGGGCATCACCCCGCTGCTTCTCAGTTGAGACGAGCCACAAATCACAAAGGAACGACGCAGAATTATATGTCCTCCTCGTTGTGACGAGCCGAGCCTTACGCGGCGGCGACGACTTCCGGCTTGCGCCAGTGGGTCATCATGGCGCCGCACGTGCCGCCCCACACGGCCCACAGCATGACGAAGCCGAAGCCAATCCAGGCAGGGTCTTGCCCCATGAAGGTGGCAATCAGCAGCATGACAGCCAAGCCGAGGAAGAAGCCGGTGATGCTGGCGAGGAAGAGGTTGCCAATCGACTGGCGTTTGCTCATGGCGCCGACGAGGATGGGCCACAGGATCCAGCCGAGGATCAGCAGGATGAAGCTGAGCAGGCCGCCGATGAGCGGCTTCCAGTCGCGCCCGAGTTCTCCACTGGCTAGGCTATAGCCGAGGACAGGACCTGCGCCGATCAGAAGGAAGGCCAGCAGGTAGAGTACGGGGATTTCGGCCTGGAAGAGCAGGGCGGTGGCAAGCGCTGCGATGGCGGTGACTACGCCTGCGTAGATCGACGCCATCCAGGGGTTAATTTCTTTCGCCGTGGCGGTGATTGCAGTCAAGGGAAGCATTCGTTCTGCGCTCCTGTCGGGTAGGGAGGATAAGGAAGGCATTGCAACAAGTGTAGGACACAATATTATAGGACACAGTATAAAACAATTCGTGCAAATGGTCTACGCCGGTTCAACGGCATTTTTCGAGTACGGCAGGCAGTCGCGGCACTGTACAAGACCTCCGGGGAACCCTGCTTTGGCAATATCTCCGCTTTGTCGAGGCGATCCGGCCCCGCTTCTTCCTGATGGAGAACGTGCGAGGCTTGCTTTCGGCGGGGCTTCGGCACCGTCCAATCGCCCAGCGGCCCGAGAAGGGGGGAGCGCCTCTAGAACCCGACGAGCAACCAGGCTCAGTAGTCCGCCTATTTGCTGACGACCTCCAGAAGATTGGAGGCGCGCCTTACCACATGGATTGCTTCGAGGTGAACGCTGTAAACTACGGCGCTCCTCAACTGCGAGAGCGGGCACTCTTCATCGGTAATCGCTACAACGCGGTCGTCGACTTCCCAAATCCGACGCATGGCGGCGGCATTGCGGACAAGCCAGTTGCAGACGTGCCAATGCTGTTCGAGAATGGCACTAATTGCAATGGCCATGCCCTTGAGCCGTGGCGAACCCTTCGAGACGCAATCGGCAACTTAATGGAACAAAGCCCGGTCGTGATGGATTTCAGCCCTCGCAAGAAGAAGTACCTTACCCTTGTCCCGGAGGGAGCAAACTGGCGGAGTCTACCTGT
>JBBSBO010000445.1:0-3434 GCA_038251215.1 Caldilineales bacterium | reverse complement strand
GCAGGCTGGGCCTGCTCGCCTGGGGCGGGGGGGGATTTTTCTGCACAGAGGTTTGCGCTGCTCATTCTTCTTCCGTTGTTCTGTTGGAATGTCCGGCGCTATGTTCCGCGTCATATCCCGCGTGATGTCCCGCGCAATGTCCCGCGCAATGTCTTGCGGATCTTTCGCGCCAAACCGAGAGCGCCGTCGGTTACGACGCTACGCTGAGTATAGCGTAGGGGTAGGGGCGAGACAAGTAGGCCCACTTCCCGGGTGAACCGGAACGGACGGCAATTCAATCTCAAACTCTCTACTGAAATCCGACTTGCGTCCCGACGGGCAGCTAGAACCTTTGTCGCATGCATTAACATAATTTGCCCTATGCCCGCCGGGGAGAAAGCGTGTACAATGGGGCTAATCGACGGGAAACGCTGTCGAAACCACTTTGCTTAGGAAAGGCGGGCGAACCATGATAAAATATAGACGGCGTCGGGCTGGCGGGTGGCGGCGCCGCCTGGTCGTTTCCGCTTGCCCGCGGCACACGGCTCCAGACATAGTTCAATGGCAGTGGGTGAATGGCATTTGACCTGATCGACCCCGGTGCGTCACAACAAGAATGGCAGCGCGCCCGCAACCTGCGCCGCACCGTGGTGGCGTGGCTGGTTGTCGCGGCGCTGATTTTCCTCTGGTTCCCTCTCTTCGCCATCGGCAGCCGCGTGGCGCGGGATAACGCCGCGCTGGATGCGGACATGGCGGCGCTGGCCGCGCAAATCGAGCAGTTGAGCACGCCCGCGCCGGATGTGCAAAAGATGACCACGCAAACCATGCAGCTGCGCCAGCTAGCCCAAGACTTCGAGGCGGGACGGCCCCCGCGCGGCGCCGATTGGCCCGCCGTGGTGCGCGTCGTTGCCGGCGTCGACCCGGCGCAGATGCGCGTGACCTCCTTCGTGCAAGAAGAGAACCGCATCACCCTGACGGGCGAGGCGACCGACACCGCCGCAGTTGTGGCGTATATGCTCCTGCTGAGCGATTCGGCGCTCTTCGCCGCCGTCGACCTGGAGGGAATCACGACGATCGCGCCGGCAGCCGTCGCGGACGTGGCGCCGGCGGACGCGTCCGGCAAAGCGCCCCCTGCGCCGGAGCCGTCTGCGGACGGCCTCGCCGGCGTTGACGCCTCCGCGGAAGATGCGGCGTCTGTCCAATATGTCATTGTCCTCAGCCTAGCTTCGCCCTAGACGCGCATGCAAACCACTCCGCAGCGGCAATCGAAGCGCAGTGCAAGCGGCCAACTGCCCTTTTGGCTGGGGCTGGGGTTGGCGGCGCTGTTGATTTTGGGCATGCTCGTCTATGGCGCGCTGGCGGTCGTGGGCAAGTTGCGCGAGCAAGTGGCGCTGGCCGAGACGCTGGCGCAAACACAAACCGCTCTCGCCTCCGCTCAGCAGTTGCAGGCCGACAGCCGCGTCCAGGCGCAACAGCAGGTACAGGCCGCGCAGGGGCGCGTGCAGCAGGTGGCGGCTTCCTATTTGAGCGAAGCGCTCTCGACCGGCGCGCTCAACAATGTCTACAGACACGCCGAGAGCGCCGGCGTGGAGATCGTCAAGCTGCAAGTGCGCCCGCGCACGCCTGCCTCGCTCTTCACGGTCAAGGTCTATGACCTGGAGGCGCTGGGCGATGTGCGCGCCATCCTGGACTTCCTGGGCCGCCTGCACGAAACCAGCTTGCAGGGCTTCCTGGTCAGCGAGGTCCGCATCGTGCCCAAGGGCGACATCCACCAGATCACGATGACGGTTACGCAGTACATCAGCCCCTACTCGGCGCAGCAGGCGGTTTTACCCGAGATGGAGCCGCCGCGATCTTGGCCCATGGCTGCGGCCGCGACTCGCAACGCCGTGGACCTGGTGACGCTGCGGCTGGAGTTGTCCACAGCCTGGGCAGCCAATGACTGGCGCCGCGCCGTCGACCTGCTCGAGCAGATTGTTGCGTCCACGCCGGAAGATGTCAACGCCCAGGAAGGGCTGTACCGCGCCTATGCCAACCTCGGCTATCGCCTGCTGGGTCGCCAGGCAACGGACGAGGCCCGCGCCGCCTTTGAACACGCTTTGGCCGTCAAGCCGGACGGCAGCGAAGCGCAGCGCGAGCTGGAGCAGCTCGACCGGGACGCGGCCCTCGCCTCCGCCGTGGAGGAGCGCGTGCGCGTCCAAGTGGGCGAGCTGGAGGCTGCCGGCGCTTGGCCGGAAGTGATCGGCTTGTTGCAGCGCATTGAACCGCTGGCGCAGGACCCCGCCGAACTCACCGCGCATTTGTCCGACGCGTATATGCACTACGGCGACCAGTTGACGATCTACGGCGATGTGGATCTGGCAGGGGAGCAGTATCGCCAGGCCGCGGCGCTGCGCCCGGCGGCGCAGGCGGAGGGCGAAGGCCGGACGGACGCCAACATCGACGCGTCCGCCGTCCTCACGTCCGCCGGCAACAACTCGACGCCGGGCGCCGAGGTTCTGCCCGCCGTGCAGCCGACGGCTACGGTGCTGCCCACGGCTGTGCCGACGGCTATTCCCACGGCTGTCCCCACAGCTACGGCTGTACCGACGGCTGTACCGACGGCTGTCCCCACAGCTACGCCTGTGCCGACCTTTACCGCCGTGTGGACGCCGACAGCTACCTGGACGCCCACCGTGGCGTGGACGCCGACCTGGACCGCGACAGCCACCTGGACGCCCACGTTCGCGTGGACGGCGACCTGGACGGCTACGCCCGGCGGCAGCATTACGCCCACCGGCAGCATTACGCCTACCGGCAGCATTACACCCACCGGCAGCGTGACGCCCACGGGCATGTCCGACACAACCTACGTTGTGCTGCAGGGCGACACGCTCTACTCGCTTGCGCAGCGCTTCGGCACAACCGTAGAGACGTTGATGACCGTCAACGGCCTCACCTCCACGCGCATCAACGCGGGGCAAACGCTGCTGATCCGCACGCAGTCGCCCGGGGTCACGCCCCTGCTGCCCGGCGGCGCCATCCACGTCGTCGAACGCAACGACACCCTCTTTTCGCTTGCGCAGCGCTACGGCATCACCGTTGAGATGCTAATGGCGGCCAACGGCCTCACCTCCACGCGCATTGTCGAGGGCCAACAACTGCGCATCCCCAGCCGCTAGGCTCATCCCCCGAAAAACTGCACACCGCAAAGGCGTAAAGGAAACTTCGCGTCCTTTGCGGTGTGCTTTTTGGCATGTCGCCCGCTCGTTGCGCACTCGGTCGTGTGTCGGAGAGGGCGCGGGCACAATACGCCAAATGCCGTAGCGCACTGTATAAGTTTTGACGGACGCACACCAAGCGCCCCCACGTTATACTCGCCATCAGATTCAACTGTTGAAGAAACATCAGATTAGAAATATTCGATTGCAGCAGTTAACCCAAAGTGAATCGTCGCGAACCGGCGATACGAAAGG
>JBBSBO010000444.1:0-3436 GCA_038251215.1 Caldilineales bacterium | reverse complement strand
GGTGCGCCAGTTCTATATGACGATCCCGCACGACTTCGACGAGGCGGCGCGCATCGACGGCGCCTCCAACTGGGCGATCTGGCGGCGCATCCTGGTGCCGCTCTCCAAGCCTGTATTGATCGCGATCGGCATCTTCACCTTTGTCCATCACTGGAACGATTTCCTCAGCCCGCTGATCTTCTTGTTCAGCGAGAAGAATAAGACGCTGGCGCTGGGCTTGCGCGCCTTCATCAACCCGAGTGACGCGTCGTGGAACATCAGCATGGCGGCCAGCATGTACCTGGTGATCCCCATCACCATCCTCTTCTTCGTGGGGCAGCGCTATTTCATCCGCGGCGTGGTGATGACGGGCATCTCGGGGCGGTAAACAAACTTCAAACCGCAAAGGACGCAAAGGGCGCGAAGAACAGCAAGAGAAAAGCAAGCTCACCGCAGAGCACGCAGAGAACCGCAACAAGAGGGGTGGGTCTTATACCTGCCCGCCTGGACAGACCGCGAAAAGGAGCCTATCACCATGAAACTTGCCATCGGCGGCGACCATGCCGGCTTTCCCATGAAGGGGCCGATTATTGAATTGCTCCAGGCCAAGGGGCACGACGTGACGGATTACGGGGCCTATAGCCTGGACCCGGTCGACTTCCCCGATGTGGCGGCCAAGGTGTGCGCGGCGGTGCGCGCCGGCGAGGCCGAGCGCGGCGTGCTGGTGTGCGGCACGGGCGTCGGCGCGTCGATCGCCGCCAACAAGACGCCGGGCATCCGCGCCGCCGTTTGCCACGACATTTTCTCGGCGCATCAATGCGTGGAGCACGACGATGTCAACGTGCTGGCGCTGGGCGCCTGGATCGTGGGCATTAAGGTGGCGGAGGAGATCATCGACGCTTTCTTGCAGGCCGAGTTCAGCACAGACCCGGATTTTCGACGCCGGGTGCAAAAGCTGCACGCACTCGAAGTTTCGTCCGCCGAGCAGATCATGCAGGAGCGCCAAAGCCGGTCTTAGCTTTAGCTCAAGTAGAAAACTGCATTTGATTAGAACAAGCGGACACTGATAAACACTGATGCAAGAGATACTCACAGATCAATCTGTGCCGATCTATTCTATCCATTCAATCAGTGGCCTGCTTATCTGCCGGACCTCACCTATACCTCAGACATAAATGAACGGATCGTTGCCATGACCACAGCCAGAATTGCCGTATTGCCGGAGATTCGCCCGCCCCAAGAGCGGCCTTTCCAGATCCAAACGCGCGAGATCCCGCCGCTGACCGAGGGCGCCGTACTCGTCAAAATCTTGATGGCGGGCGTGTGCGGCACGGACGTACACATCCTGCACGGCAAGGTGCCGGTGCGCCTGCCCGCCGTGTTGGGCCACGAAAACGCCGGCCGCGTCGAAGCCATCGGCGGGGACGCGCCCATCTATGACATCACCGGCAAGCAGTTGCAGATTGGCGATACCGTCACCTGGCTGCCCAAGTCGTGTATGCACTGCTACAACTGCACGATCTTGGGCGACCAGTCCAAGTGTACCAACCGCGTCGGCTATGGCGGCTGGGTGGTCCCCGCCGACCAATTCCCGTACTTTGTGGGCGGCTTTGCCGAATACGCCTGGGTGCTGCCGGGCAGCGACTTTGTGATCATCCCGCCGGAGGTCCCGCTGGAGGGCGTGGTGCTGGGCGACGCCCTGCGCATCATGGTGCATGGGCTGGACGCCATGGGCGGGCTGGAGTATGGCGATACAGTGGTGGTGCAGGGTGCAGGCCCGGTGGGCATGATGGGCATGTTGCTGGCGCTGGACGCCGGCGCGGGCCAGGTCATCCTGATCGGCGGGCCGCCCAACCGACTGGCCCTGGCGCGCGAGTTCGGCGCAGCCGCCACGCTCGACATCGCCGAGCTGACGGCGGCGCAGCGCATCGCCGCGGTGATGGACTTGACCAACGGTCGCGGCGCCGATGTGGTCTTCGAGTGTGCGGGCGTGCCCGCCGCCGTGCCCGAGGGGCTGGAGATGGTGCGCATCAACGGCACGTACCTGATCGCCGGACACTATGGCGACGCGGGAACCGTGCCCATCAACCCGCACATCATCAACAAGAAGCAGATTTCGATTCGCGGCGTGTGGTCGGCGGACAACAAGCATTTCCTGCGCGGGCTGACGCTGCTGGGCAGGATGCCGGTGCAGAAGCTGGTGACGCACCGCTTCGGCCTGGACGAGATCAACGAGGCGCTGATCGCCGCCGAGCGCCAAGAGGTGCTCAAAGCGGTGATCACGCCGTGAGGGTCGCTGCAAAGCAAACCGCAAAGGCGCGAAGAACGCAAAGGAAAAACAACAGCAAGAACAGCAAAACCTTCTTTTCGCTTCCACTCCCCTCACAGAAAGGATAGGAGATGAGCGACCTGCGCATTTCCGTATCCGCCCTGCACGCCTTTTGTTGCGACGCGCTGCTAGCCGTGGGCGTGCCGCCGCAGGATGCCGTGCTGACGGCCAATTCGTTGACGCAGGCGGACGCACGCGGGCTGGGCAGCCATGGCGTGGTGCGGCTGCTGCCCGTGTACATGCAGCGCCTGCGCCGGGGGTCCACGCGCGCCTGCCCGCAGATGCGCGTGCAGCAGCGCCGCGGCGCGGTCGCCGTGATCGACGGCGACGCGGGCATGGGCCAGGTGACGGGCGCGTTCGCCATGCGCACCGCCATCGAGATGGCGCGCGAGCTGGGAACGGGCCTTGTGGGCGTGCGCAACAGTTCACACTTCGGCTATGGCGCCATGTATGTGGAGCAGGCCGTGCAGGCGGGGCTGATCGGCATGGCGCTAACCAACGCGCCGTCCAACATGCCGCCGTGGGGCGGGCGCACGCCCTACTTCGGCACGAACCCGATTGCGGTGGGCATCCCCTGCGGCACGGAGCAGCCCGTCATCCTCGACATGTCCACCAGCGTGGCGGCGCGCGGCAAGATCGTCATGCTGCAAAAGAAAGGCGAGCCGGTCCCGCCCGGCTGGGCGATCGACGCCGAGGGACGGCCCACCACCGACGCCGACGCGGCGCTGGCGGGCGCGGTACTGCCCTTTGGCGGCTACAAGGGCGCGGGGCTGGCGCTGCTGGTGGACGCGCTCTCCGGCGTGCTGACCGGCGCGGCCTTTGGCCTGCACATCGTCAATCTCTACGACGAGGGCGAACGCAGCCAAAACGTCGGTCACTTCTTTGTGGCGCTGGACCCCGCCGGCTTCTTGGCCCCGGGCGAGTTCGAGGCGCGCATGGATCAGTTTGTGCAAGAGGTGCGCAGCCAGCCGCGCATGCCCGGCGTGGAGCGCATCTATCTGCCGGGCGAGATGGAGTACGAACAAGCGGAAACCAGCGCCCGCGACGGCATTCCCGTGCCGCAGGCGGGCGTGGCGGAGCTGGAACAACTGGCGCGCGAACTGGGCATCTGCGGCCTCGGCGAGCGCG
>JBBSBO010000443.1:0-3439 GCA_038251215.1 Caldilineales bacterium | reverse complement strand
TCGCGCGCGGGTTCGCCCCCTGCAGCGCCGTCGCCGCCATCGGGTGACGCGGCCTGCGCCGCCAGCTGCGCCTGGATCTCGGCCCAGGCGGCCTGCGCGGCGCGCGCATCCTCCGCGGCGGGCGGGCGAGGGTCGTAGCGCGCGGCCACGTAGGTCGCGGTCAGCCTCTGCAGCGCCGCGGCCGCGCCCGGCAGCGTCGACGCTGCCTCGCGGGCGTAGGCGGCGGGCGTCTGCCGCGGGAAGCGCGGCGCGCCGAGGCGCATCATCGCCGCCAGAAATTCCTGATAGACGGCGCGCACGGCGCGGCGCGGCGGCTCTTCGCCTGCCAGCGAGAGGAAGGGGTCGTCGGGCGCTGTGCCGCGGCGCAGACGATCGCGCCAGCGCCGCCACAGCTCGGCAGCCTGGTCGCGCAGCAAATCTGTAGTCAGGATGATCTCGCGCGTCTCGTCGATCTCCTCCTCTTTGCGCCGCCGCAGCGCGTAGAGCGCCAGCGCAAAGGCCAGTGCGATCACGGCGAGCGCGCCCGCCAGCCCCAGCCAGCGCAGCGACTCGTCGAGCGCGGGCGGCAGCGCGACCGGCGTGCGCTGCTGCAACGTGTCTTCAAACTGCTGCTGCAAGCCACCGCTCAACTCCATCGGCTTCGGCACGCCCATGCGCGCTTGGACCCAGGCGATCAACGGCGTGAGGAAGAGGAAAAGCACATAGGCGATGCCATAGAACACGTAGCCGATGATGCTGCCGATCCACGATGCGACCACGCGCGTCCAGCCGAAAAGCCACGCCACCGCGCCCGGCGTGATCAGCAGGCCGAGGAGCAAGCCCACGCCGAGCAGGATCAGCGTGACCGTGAGGATCGTGCTCAGCCAGTAGCGGTTGACCAGCAGCGGCGCGTCCTTTTGGCGTGTGTTACGCGCCAGGCGCAGCCCCGCCAGCGCCAGCGCGGCCATGCCCACGGCGAAGAAGAGCACGAGCCAGCGCGCCGTCGAGGCGGGCGGCCCGGTAGGGTCGACGCGCCCGGCGATTAGCAGCAGCGTCAGCGCGACAAAGCCGCGGATAAAGGCGCGCCACACGTCGTCATGCGTGGGCGCGGGGTTGTCCAACATGCCGCGCAGCCACAGGCTCGCGGCGAGGATTAGGACCAGGAACGAGGGCGAGAACTCGCCCCCCCAGTGGGTGAGCAGCACGCCCTGCGCTGCCAGCCAGTGCAGATCCCACAGGGCGTAGACGTCACTCGCCAGGCGCAGCCACAGCGTCAGCGCCACCGCCGCCAGGCCAATGGCGGCAGCCAAGAGGCGCGCCCGGCGCGGTCGCTGCCGGTCGACGGGCAGCGCGTGCGTGGTTGCCGCGCCGCCTATCAGCAAGAGCGCCACATTCCACAGCGGCAGCACAGGCTGCAAAGCCGCCGGCAGCAGCCAGCGGCTCAGCATCAGCAGCCAGGGCCAGATCCAACACAGGCGCAAGGTGATGATCAACAGGGGCAGGACGCCCTCTTCAATCCAGGGCCAGCGCCGCCAGCTCATGCCATTCCTGCTTTCCGCCAATATGATAGCGCCGAATGCCTGCGCCAATCGAAGATGCAGCCGTCTCCGCCGCCTCGCCCAACGTGACCAGCGTGGCGGAGCGGCCTCCACCCTGCAAGTCCAGCAGCGCGGCCAACAGTTCATCCGTCACCACGGCGGTAACGACCACGACCGCCGCGCCGTCGGGCAGCCGGCGCGCCTCCTCCGCCAGCAGAGCCGCCAGGGGCCAACGTCCATAGCCGGTGATGCGCGCCAGCGCCTCCAGCACGCTTAGCAGTTGATCGGGATGGGCGCGGGGGCGGACGCGTACGCGCTGGGCGCCGGGCTGCATCACGGCGTTGGCATAGACGCCGGCGGCCTGCCCGCGCTCGATCAGCCAGGCCGCGATCGAGGCGCCGGCGGCAATGGCATACTCGCGCAAGTCATAGTCGACGCCCTCAAAGAGGTGCTGCGAGGTGTTGACGTCGACGAAGACCGCCACCGGGCGCGCCGCCGACGGGTCGAAGACTTTGGTTTGCAGCTCGCGGCGGTGCGCCGTGGCCTTCCAGTGGATGTGGCGATAGCTGTCGCCCGGCGCGTAGGGGCGCGCGCCCATCAGTTGCAGCGGGTCTTCCACCAGGCGACGCGGCGTGCGCAGCTCGCCGAAGGGGCGCAGCGCGGGCAGCCCCAGCGCCGTCAGCGGCAGCAGCTTGGGGTAGACCAGCAGCGTGTCGATCTCTTCGGCCTCGTGGCGTTTGACGGCAAAGCCGAAGATGTCGCCCGAAGCCAGGTGCGCCGGGCCGATGCGCCAGACGCCGCGCTGCACGCCGCGCACGCGGTAGCGGCGGATCACCCGCTCATACCAGCGCACGGAGAGCAGGTTCACCAGCACGCGCCGCCCGGGGCGAAAGCTGCGCACGGCATGCTCGGGCGTGATCTCCAGCGCCGTGGCGAACTCGTCCTCAATGCGCAGCCAGGGCAGCGGCAGCGGCTTGGCGTTGGTGATCTCCACGCGCAGATCCGTCTCTTCGCCGAAGAAGAGGCGCTCCACGCCCAGCTTGCGCCGGTAGCTGACCGCATCCAGGCACACGCGCTGCCACAGCCAAGCCGCCCCGCGGATCAAGCCCAGCAGAAACGCGAGCAGCAGCAGCAAGTCCACGCGCAAGACCACGCCCAGGATAAACAGGACAATCAACAGCAGCCACCACGCCGTCTCCACAGCCGATCTTCTCTCAGTCCGGCGCGGGGGTGCGCGTGGTTTTGTCCGCCGGCGCAGGAGTACGCCAGGCCTCTTCCACGGGCGCGGGCGTCTGCTCCAGCAGTTGCTCGATCATGTCCGTCACCTGGCGCCCGTGCAGCCGCGCCTCAGAGCGTAGCATCACGCGATGGGCCAACGCGGGCTGCGCCAGCGCCTGGACGTCGTCGGGCAGCACGTAGGCGCGGCCGTGCAGTGCGGCCCGCGCCTGGCTGGTGCGATAGAGCGCCAGGCTGCCGCGTGGGCTAGCGCCCAACTCCACCTCGGCGTGGCTGCGCGTGCCGCGCACCAAGTCGAGGATATAGTCCTCCAGCACCGGGTGGACATACACCTGACGGCAAACGAGGTTGGCCTGGCGCAGCGCCTCGGCGTCGATCAGCGGCGTCAACTGCGCCAGCGGATTGTCGAAGCGGAAGCGGCGCAAAATTTGGCGCTCTTCCTCGCGCTCGGGATAGCCGATGCCCACGCGCAGCAGGAAGCGGTCGACCTGCGCTTCCGGCAGCGGGAAGGTACCCTCCAGCTCCACGGGGTTCTGCGTCGCCAACACGAGGAAGGGATAGGGCAGCGCCCGCGTCTCGCCGTCCACGGTGACCTGGCGCTCCTCCATCGCCTCGAGCAGGGCGGACTGTGTGCGCGGCCCGGCGCGGTTGATCTCGTCCGCCAGCACGACCTGCGCCATCAGCGG
>JBBSBO010000442.1:0-3453 GCA_038251215.1 Caldilineales bacterium | reverse complement strand
CGAGCACGGCCCCTTCTTGGCCGCTCGGCCCAGTCATCTCGGTCAGTTCCTTGATCAGTTCAAACATATAGGACTCGTCTCTATGAGGATAGGGAAAATGAAGAGAGGATGAAGCGACCTATTGGGCGCGGCGAACTCAGCGCCGCCCAACAAGCTCAAACGCTATTCCTCGGCGGCGAGCACCGCCAGCCACTGCCGCCAAATTGGCTCGCCAGCAGCAGGAGGCACAGGCGTGGCCCGCACGTCGAGGATCGTGGCGGGCGTAGGCGTCGCCGCCGCGGGGATGGGCACAGTGGCGCTGATGGCTGAGGCGGGCAGCGGCGTAGGCGTCGCCTCGACGGGGATAATGACCGTATCGCCCGGAATGGATAACCCCAGGTACTCACGCGCGATCTGGGCGATGTACTCCGCGCTGTCCACCGATTGCAACTCCGCGTCCAGCTCAGCCCCATGCTGCTCCTCGGTGGCGACCGCGTTTTCCCAATACGCGATTTGGCCCTGCTCCTGCTCCAACTGTCGCGAACGACTGCTGTAACTCGCCACGAACAGGACGCATAGACCGATCAGCGCCAGGACGAGCAGCCGCGAAACAGACAGGCGCGTGCGCGGGGATTGAGGGGAGGGGTTATTTCTTGCGTTCATGCCGTGGAGTATAGCACACGACGATGAATGGCTGCCAGTATGTCATGCGGATTTCGGGACGGCTTAGCAGACGAATTTGCGAGGATGCAGGGCCGGGTGCGGCCAATAGAAAATGGACCCCAGTTCGGGGTCCATTTTGGTGCCGCAGGAGGGACTTGAACCCCCATGAGCTAATGCCCACTACGTCCTGAACGTAGCGCGTCTGCCGATTCCGCCACTGCGGCAAATCTACTCAATTCACTATCGCAAGAATAGCACACAGCGCATGTCGCTGTCAAATAAATCCGCGCCTTGCATGTCGACCAAGCTCGCCGAAATGCTTGTGTGTGGCGCCCTATTCGGTAAGCACGCTGGGCGGCGTGGGCGGAGACTGCGGCGGCGCCTGGCTCACCGGCACGCGCCGTGTCAACATATACCAGTCGGCGAAGGTCTTGAAGCGCTCCGCCGGGCGATTCAGCGAGCCTATCTGCACGTTGTGAACGGTATCACTCACGCCATAGGTATACACCGGATAGAAGAGCACCAGCGCGGGCAGTTCCTCGGCAAATAGCTCCTGAAAGCGGAAATAATTCGCCTTGCGGTCTTCCTCGTTGGTCATGGCGCGGGCCTGCTCCATCAGCTCATCGGCCTCGTCATTGGCCCAGCCGCTATAGTTCTGGCCGCCGCCCGAAGCCTGCGAGCTGTGCCACAGCGGATACGGGTCCGGGTCGCCCGTCAACTCCCAGCCGATCAGCGCCGCGTCGAACTGGCGCGGGTTGAGGAAATCGCTTACCAGGCCCGCAAACGTGACCGAAACCGGCTGCGCGTCAACACCGATGGCGCGCCAATCCGCGGCGATGCGCTCGATCAGCGCCTGGCGCATGACGTCATCGTTCGCGTAGAGCAAAAAGCGCAGCGGCTGCCCATCCTTGTCGCGGATGCCGTCGCCGTTGGTGTCCGTCCAGCCGGCCGCGTCCAACATGGAACTGGCGAGGGCGGGGTCATAGTCGTAGTGCCGGATGTTCGGGTTATAGGCCCAGTTCTCCGGCAAGAACGGCCCGTGCGCGATGATGCCCTGTCCGCCCGCCACCTCTTCGATCAGCCGCTTGCGGTCTAGACCATGGAACAGCGCCTGACGCACCTGTGCGTCCTGCAAGAAGGCCACGTCCGGGTTATTGAGATTGAACACAATGCTCAAATACTCGGAAGTCGCCGAGGAGAACAACTGCATGTCCTCGCGCTGGGTTGCGGCTTCCAGGTCCTGCGGTGCGATCTGGCTGACGCCCTCCACTTCGCCGTTGACGAAACCGGTGAAGGCGCTGACATGATCCGGGTAAAAGCGCAGTTCCAGCGCCGACAAATACGGCTTCGGCCCGCGATAAAAGGGACTCGGCTCCAGGCGAATATGGTCGGCGGCGCTCTGCACGACCTTGAGCGGCCCATTGCCGATTGGCGTGGCATTGAGCGGCATGGTCGCCAGGTCGGCGGCAGGAGTGCCGCGCCAGATGTGCGCGGGCAGCAGGCCGATAGACGTGTAGTCGAGGAACGGCGTGTATGGCTCCGTCAGGCGGAAACGCACCTGCAGGTCGTCTACCTTCTCCACCTGCACCGAACGCCACAGGCTCGTCAAGTCGGGCAGGCTAAAGACATCGGGGTCCTGCAAAATGCCGACCGTGAAGATCACGTCGTCGGCGGTGACAGGCTGCCCGTCGTGCCAATACTGGTCCGGCTTAAGGCGGAACAGATAGTCGACGCCCTCCGACACTTCCCAGCCCTCGGCCAAGTCGGGCATCACGCGCCCATGCTTGTCGATGCGCGTCAGACCGCGATAGAGCAGGGTACACAGGTCAAGGTCGACATCGGTGGCGTCGCACAGCAGCGGATTGAGGTATTTGGGATTGCCCGCCACGCCTTCACGAAAAACGCCGCCGCGATCCGGGGCCAGGACGGTGGTCACGCTGTACGTGGAATAGCCCAAGACAAGGGCCAGCAAGAAGATGCCGCCCAACGCCAGCAAAACCTGCCATCGCAGATGATATCCGATTGAGGCTGCCGGTGACGCGGAGGATTGGGGTTTGGGCTGCGGAAGGATCTGCAGACCTCGCATAGCTTAAGTGGCGCTCAGTGAACTAGGCCCGCGGCGCGTCTCGGGGAGCGCGTCGGGCCAAGCCTGTGCCGTTTCGCCTATTCGAAGGCGACCGTGATCAGAGAGAGCAAGAAGAACAGTCCGGCCAGAATGAACGTAATATTGAACAGGGTCTTTTCCATGCCGCGGCGCGTGCGGTAGATGTCCGACCCGCCAAAGACGCTGCCGAGGCCGGCGCTCGTCTGCCCCTGAATCATGACCACCGAGATCAACGCCAGCGCAATGATATTGGTGGCAAGCATCATAAATAGGCCCATCACGTCCTCCTGCTTTCGTCAACCGCCTGAATGACGGTTCCTTGATGCTCGGGTCCTCTAGGCTCGACGCAACGGCGGCAGCAAAGCCGCGTGCGGGTGCTGCGATGATAACCGTGACAGTATAGCAAGCCTGCTCGATTCTGCAAAACTCACCAGCGCCTGCGCAAATCGACGCCCGGCAACCGCGAACTCATCGCCCAACCTCCAGCACAAACAGCACCGGGTTGCCTGCGATATCACGCTGCGCTGTCAGCTTGCCTTGCGGATAGAGGCTGCGCGCCTGCGCAAGCGCAGCCGCGTCGTCTACGAGCAGCAGCAGGCGCACGCCGTCCGGCAAGCTCGGCGGCAGATCGGCCGGCGCGACCACTTCTAGCGGCGCTCTGTACAAGCCTGGCGCGCCCAGGAATTGGATGACGGGGCCTTGAACCT
>JBBSBO010000441.1:0-3466 GCA_038251215.1 Caldilineales bacterium | reverse complement strand
ATTGATTAAACTACTAGAGGAAATCCAGACGCTTGAATTTCCGGCGCCTTTGCCGGAAACTCTATTGGCGGTGCGCCAGCGATTCGACGCGCCGAAGGTCGACGATGTGGCGGTTGCGGCAGCGCAGGCGCTCGAGTCGTCCGGCATGTTGGCGCGCATGAAGGCGGGCGACTCGGTGGCGATCGGCGTGGGCAGTCGCGGCATTGCCAACCTGCCGGTGATTGTGCGCGCCGTGGCGGACCGGCTCAAGGCGGCAGGCATGCAGCCCTACGTCGTGCCCGCCATGGGCAGCCACGGCGGAGCGACCGCGCCGGGGCAGATCGAGATGTTGGCCCAGCTGGGCGTGACGGAGGCTTCCGCCGGCGTACGCATCGAGGCGACGATGGAGGTCAAGGAGATTGGCCGCATTGCCGACGGGCCGGCCCTGTGCCAGGGCGTGGACTCGATGGCGGCGGACCATACGATCCTGGTCAGTCGCATCAAGCCGCATACAGACTTCCGCAGCCACCTGGAGAGCGGCCCGTCCAAGATGTGCGTGATCGGGCTGGGCAAGCAGGCGGGCGCGATTATGATGCACGCCGGCGGCGGCGCCAATTTCCAGCGCTATTTGGAGCCGGCTGCGCGCGTGTATGAGGAGAAGACCAACTTCGTCGGGGCCATCTGCCCGCTGGAGAACGCGTATGACGAAACCGCCGAGATCGTAGGCATGCCTGCGGCGGAAGTAGGAACGGAGCGCGAGGCAAAACTGCTGGAACGTGCCAAGGGGCTGATGGCGAGCTTGCCCTTCCCGGAGATCGACGTGCTGGTCGTGCGCGACCTGGGCAAGAACATCAGCGGCACGGGCATGGATACCAACATCGTCAGCCGCCTGATGATCCCGCGCCAGCCGGAGCATTTCGGCAAGATCGACGTGGCGGTGATCGCGGTGCTGGATCTGACCGACGAGACGCACGGCAACGTTGCCGGGCTGGGGCTTGCCAACGTCACGACGGCGCGTGTAGTCGAGAAGATCGACTGGGTGGCGACGTATACCAACTCGGTCACGTCGGGCATTTTTGGCATGTTTCGCGTGAGCATGCCGATCACGATGGCGGATGATCGGCGCGCCTTGCAGGTGACGATGCGCGGCTGCGCGCGTCCGCCGGAGGAGGCGCGACTTGTTTTCATCCAGGATACGCTATCGCTGGGCACGCTATGGGTCAGCCCGAACTTGCGGCAAGCGGTGGAGGCGCATCCTCGCCTGGAAGTGATGGAAGAAGTTCCGCTCAGCTTTGACGCGCTGGGCGCAATGAGCAGCCCCTGGCAGCTTGATTAGACGCACATCGTTCACTGCAACTACACGACGAGAACCACAACGACGAGCTGTCGTCAACACCTTGATGGCATACCAGAAAGAGAACAAGGCATATGTTTACGAGCCTCAACCCAGGCATGATCGGCGTGCAGTCTAGCCTAGCCGAGACGATTGACTATTCCAAGCGGTATGGTTTTACAGGGGCGGACTTCTCGATTGACGAGGCGGCGCAACTGGCTGCCGCGCATGGCGTGAACTATGTGCGCGACCTGTTTGCGCAGGCCGGCATCCGCCCCGGTTCTTGGGGCTTCCCGGTCGAGTATCGCAAGGACGAGGCGACCTGGAAGGAAGGCATCGCCAAGTTGCCGGCGCTGGCGAAGCTGGGCAGCGAGTTGGACTGCAAGCGGACGGCGACGTGGGTGTTGCCTGCCTATGACGACCGCGACTATGCGCAGCAGTTTGAATTCTTGATCGGGCGGCTGCGTCCGGCGGCCGCGATTCTGGAGGACTACGGCTGTCGCATCGGCTTCGAGTTCATCGGCCCGCGCACGCTGCGCAAAGGCAAGAAGCATACTTTTATCCACACGATGGACGGCATGTTGGCCTTCTCCGCAGCGCTGGGCACAGGTAATGGCGGGCTGTTGCTGGACATCTGGCACCTGTATACCGCGCATGGGCAAACTGCCGACGTGCTGGAACTGAAGAACAAGGACGTCGTGACCGTACATATTAACGATGCGCCGGAGGGGCTGGAGATCGACGAGCAGATCGACAATGTGCGCGCTCTGCCCGGTGAGACGGGCGTACTGGACATTACCGGCTTCTTGCAGGCGCTGCACCGGATCGGCTACGACGGCCCCGTGACGGCGGAGCCGTTCAGCCGGCGCGTGCGTGAGATGGCGCCGGAAGATGCCGTGGCCGCGACAGCCGACGCGGTGCTTTCGGTCTGGCGCGCGGCGGGTTTGACTGCGTAGAGCTAAGCGCGGCTAAACGTGAGCCACAGGGTCACGCGCCGGAGATCGACCCGCACATCTGAAGCGAGAAGAATTGAGAAGGTTATAAGGTGATGAAACAAGTAGCGCTGGTAGGCTGCGCGCATATCCATACGCCCGGCTTTGTCAAGCGTTTGCAGGCGCGGGACGATGTGCGCGTGGCGGCGGTGTGGGATCACGACGCGGCACGCGCAGGCAACTGGGCGACCGAGTTGGGCGCCGCGGTCGTATCGTCGGAGGACGCCATTTGGGACAACGACAAGATCGACGCGGTCATCATCTGCTCGGAGACGAACCGGCACGAGGGTTTGGTATTGGCGGCGGCTGATGCACGCAAGCATATGTTCGTGGAGAAGCCGCTCGGCCTGGGAGCCGCCGACGCCTATCACATGGCGCGCGCCATTGACGGCACAGGCGTGATCTTCCAGACCGGCTACTTCCAGCGCGGCCTGCCCGCGCACCAGTTCATCCGCGAGCAGATCAAGCGGGGCGCCTTTGGTCAGGTGACGCGCGTACGCATGAGCAACTGCCATGCTGGTTCGCTGGAAGATTGGTTTGCGCCGCAGTGGCTGTGGATGACCGACCCGGAGCAGGCAGGCGTCGGCGCGTTCGGCGACCTGGGCACGCACGCCCTGGACATTATGATGTGGATGTTGGGGCCGGCGCAGCGCGTGACGGGAGACTTGCAGAGCGCAACCGGGCACTATGGCGAGGTCGACGAGTATGGCGAGGCGCTGCTGGAGTTTGACGGCGGCGTCATCGGCAGTTTGGCCGCGGGCTGGGTGGATGTGGCAAATGCCATCAGCCTCGTGATCAGCGGCACCCAGGGCTATGCCTACGTGCGCCGCGGCGAGGTGTTCTTCACAAACAAGGCCGTGGAAGGCGCGGACGGCGAGACGCCATGGCGCGATCTGCCTGCGGCGTGGCCTCATGCGTTTGAGTTGTTCCTGGACGCGGTGACGGGGGCGGCGGACGTGCCGCTCGTCTCACCGCAGGAGGCCGCGGATCGCAGCGCAGCCATGGAGGCAATTTACCGCAGCGCCAAAGCCGGGCAATGGCTTGAGCCGAACTACGAGACAATCTAGATTCAAGGCTATTTGGGACCACGCAATCAAATAGATCAAAACCACGAGAAAAGGCTGGAGACGATGGCGGGTATGCTGGAAGGCAAAGTGATTTT
>JBBSBO010000440.1:0-3469 GCA_038251215.1 Caldilineales bacterium | reverse complement strand
TGCGTTCAGCCTGAATCAACAAGATGGCGCCGACAAACAGCGCCACAGCCAGCCATATCGCCGCCAGCAACGTACGCGCCTGTCGAATGGCGGCCTCCGCCGCTTGCAGCGGAAAGGCCGCGCGCAGGGCGCCCATCACCAACCCGTTTCTGAGCACAGGGACCGCGACATAGAACATCGGCTGCCCGCCTACATCGGGGCGACGATCGCGGGCCGTCAGGCCCGTCAGCGCCGCGCGCACTTCGCCCTCCAGGCCATCCGGTCGCGGGAAGGTCACGCCGTGCGAGTCCGCCAGCACCCTGCCGTTGCGGTCAAAAGCCGTCAGGCGTGCGCCTGTCACGCCCGCCAACTGGCGCAGCGCCTCGTTCAACGCATCGCCTTCCTGGCTCCAGGCGCGAATGAGCGCCGGCTGCGTGGCGACGCGCTCCGTCTGCCCGATCAGTGAGTCCTCGACGCGGTTGCGGTAAAGAGAATCGAGGCGCAACCACAAGATGAACCCGCCGGCAGCCATCACCACGAACACGGTCAAAGCCAACCAGAACGAGGATCGGCGCAACATGCGAGGCCAATCAGCGCTAAGCACTTGCCGCACGGATGCTACCGTGGAGTTTTCAGTCTGTACTTCCGCCATGGGTTTGTCACCGCCGAGTCGGTTAGGCCGTATTGGGGAACCCGGCGCGCCGGACGGCTTCTATTCCGCAGCCGGCTTAACTAGCCGTCAAAGCGATAGCCTACGCCGCGCACCGTGATAATGCGTACGGGGTTGGACGGGTCTTGTTCGATCTTCTCGCGCAGCCAACGCATGTGTACGTCCACGGTGCGGCTGCCGCCGTCATAGTCCCAGCCCCACACGCGCTCCAACACCAAGTCGCGGCTCAGGACGATGCCGCGGTTGCGCGCCAGAAAGACCAGCAGATCGAACTCCTTGGGCTTGAGGTGATACCCCTGCCCGCCGCGCACGACCTCGCGGCGGTTGAGATCGATGATGAGATCATCGAAAACGAGAGTCTCCTGGCGCGGCGCAGCCGGGGCGTCGGCCATTTCGCTGTGCGTCTCCGCCTCTTCACGCGCCAGGCGCACGCGCCGCAGCAGCGCCTTCACGCGCGCCATCAGCTCGCGCAGGCTGAACGGCTTCGTCAAGTAATCGTCTGCGCCGACTTCCAGGCCGACAACCTTGTCCACTTCATCGGCGCGCGCGGTGAGCATAAGGATGGGGGTGTTCATCTCCTGTCGCAGGATGCGGCACACTTCAAAACCGTCCAGCATGGGCAGCATCACATCCAGCACCACCAAGTCAGGATGCTCGCGGCGCGCCACTTCAAGCGCCTTGACGCCATCCGCGGCCTTCAACACGGTGTAACCCTGCTTCGCCAAGTTATACTCCAGCGTATCAATTAACGCCGGCTCGTCCTCCACCACAAGCACTTTCTGGCTCATCCGTCGGTTGTCCCTTGCCTATGAAGATTGGAAATGCCGGATGGTTACGGGCGCGGGCGTCACGCCTGCCAACCTCGCATCCTGCCGCCGTTTGTGTGCGCCCTTTTGAGTATGCACAGGAAAGGGGCGATACACAAATCGCACAAAGCGAGTGTATGCTCGTCTTTTCAATACACGCAAAAACGCACAGAGGCGATTGATCCATCTCCGCGCAATGTTTGCTCTCAATTTGTCTAGGCAGACGCGGTCGCGCGCTGCCTAGCGAGCGCCTAACGTTCGGAATTTGAGCCGCGAAGGAAGAGAAATGCTAACGAGGCGTAAATAAAGCTTAACCAAACGATCACACGCTCCGGGCGCGGGCGCGACGTCGCTACGTGTTGCTGCGCGCCACAACCAGAATGCCCACGCAGATGACGGCAATGCCCACCCAGCGCAGTGACGGAATGCTTTCGCCCAGAACCAGCTTGGACACCAGCGCAATCAGCACAAAATTCAGGGCAAGGAAAGGATAGGCGAAGCTCAGGTCCAGCCGCGCCAAGACCGCGATCCAGGCAAGCGCGCCTACGCCGTACAGCGCCAAGCCCAACAGCACGAGCGGAGAGCGTACGATCATGCCGAGTAACGACAGGAGATCGCCCGTGGCGTCTTGCGCGCCGGGTTGGCTGACGCCCAGCTTAAGCGCAGTCTGCCCGGCGACGCCGGAAGAAACCGAGAGGAGGATGAGCCACCAATAGTGCATAGCCTGCTGTTTCATGTTGGAGCGCGCGACCCATGGCCGGCCATGGAGCGGTGCGGCGGCATTGCGGAGTTCTGCTCTGCACTGCTCTCTTCCGCGCGGGTCCATGGCAAAAAGAACCGCCTTCAACCTGCGTTCAAGGCGGCAATCAGGTGAGCCCCCTGGGACTCGAACCCAGAACCCGCGGCTTAAAAGGCCGCTGCTCTGCCAATTGAGCTAGGGACCCGCTTCGTCTTGCGTGTCACACGCGTTACTATAGCACAGCGCGGGCGAGAAAAGCAAAACTGCCTGCAATCGCCTGTGGCCAACCCTGCGCCGGCCTCATCTCCCCACACGAACAAGCCGCTCCTAGAGCTGAAACGGCACGGTGACAAATACCGGCGCCGGTTTCCGGCGCGCGCTTGCCGTCTCGTCCTCGGCGTAGACCGCGATCGCCAGCTTGCCCGACGCCAACGGCTGCGCAGGCTGGTATGCCCACTGCCCGCGCTCATCCGCCACCAGGCGGGCGACTACCGTACAGTCCACGCTCAAGGCGATCTCGCCGCCAGGCTGCGCCACGCCCAGCATCAGCGGCTGCCCATTGGCCAAGCGTGCGCCGGGCCGCGGCGAAAGCAGGGCCGGCAAGTACGACGCCATCGCCGGCTCGCCGACGCTGCCATCGTGTTGGCGCACGCTTTCGCCCAGATTGGTGCGCACCGTCAAGGTCGCCGGCGTGCTGCTCTGCGCATGGTCAGCCAGCCAAATGCGCCAGCCGCCCTCCACATTGGCGTTGACGTAGTGCAGCGCAACCTCGTCGCGCCAGGCCGAGACGGTGCTGTGCGGCGTAGCGCGGCCTGCGAGCATCAGCATATCGCGGCTGCGACTCCAGCGCGCCTCGCGCGTCAGCGCCAAGGGAACATTGCCCCCTCGGCCGGACGGATGCGGCGCAACGCCTTCCGCCGCATCCAGCACGGCAAAAGCCACCGGCGGCGACTCTGCCACGATCTCACCCTGAGGATCCAGCGCCACCGTGCGCGCGATATAGACGCCCGGCGCCAGGTCTGCGTCCGGCGTGATGCGCCAGTCCTCGCGCGTGTTGACCACGCCTTCCGCCACCTGACGGTCATCCAAATACAGGCGCACGCGTATACCCGGCAAGCCGCTGCCCACAAAAGCCACCGGCCCGGCGCGCAGCCGTGCCGCCGGCGCAGGAAAGCGGATGGCGGGCGTCGACAGCGAGGGCGGACCATCCTCGTCGGCGGTCAGCATGGAAAGCACCACCGGCAAGGCATCCGCCATAAAGACGCCCTGGCTGTC
>JBBSBO010000439.1:0-3470 GCA_038251215.1 Caldilineales bacterium | reverse complement strand
GCCCGTGGACCCCGGCGGGGCCCACGCGCCGGAGACGACGCAATGCTGCCCTCTACCCCCAGCAAAGCGCCCGCGACCGCGAACAATGCACCGCGCTCCTGCCGGAGTTCCGCATCATCTGGGCGGACAGCCGCCTGAATGATGAAGCGAACTTGGAGAAGAAGAATCTGATCAGCGACTTGATCGACGCGCTGCTAGAGCGCGGCGGGGCCGAGGAACTCTCGATTGTGCATCGCATCGACGGCCTCATGCAGGAGTTGCAGACGCTGGTCAGCCGCGAGCGCGCGGCCGAGCCGCAGTTATGGCAGGCGGTGGAGGAGTTGGAGGCAAGCCTGTCGCAAGGCCTAGTGTCGATCACGCCGCAGCGCAGCCGCGTGCGCCTGAGCCTCGACCAGAACATCCCGTCGTTGCGCAGCATCTTCACCAAGGGCGTGCTGTCGATCGACAACGGCGTGGAGCTGGCCTTCGACCAGCATGGGCTGGGGTTGCAGCGCTCGTTCGTCGTCTCCACGCTGAGCACCTGGTGCGATATGATACGCGACGCGGAGAAGGACTACGTCTTCGCCATCGAGGAGCCGGAGATCTATCTGCATCCGCACGCCACGCGTGTGCTGCTCAACACGCTGGAGCAGGTGGGCCGGCATGACCAGGTGATCTTCACCACGCACTCGAGCGAGTTTGTCAACCGTGTGCCGCTGGGCAACATCCTGACGGTGCAGCGCTGCGATCAAGGCGGCGCGGTTGCCAGCAAGGCCACGCGCCCGAACTTGGGCGCGCTGCGCGCCGACGACCTCGCCAAGGTGCAGCGCTATTTGCAGGAAGACCGCAGCGACATGCTCTTTGCGCGCGCCGTGCTGCTGGTGGAGGGGCAGGCTGAACTCTTCGCCATGCCCAGCTTCGCCCGCACACTCGGCCTGGACTTGGACGGCACGGGCATATCCGTGGTTTTCGTCAATGGGCTGGGCAACTTCCATACGTACCATCACATCCTGCACGCCTTCGACATCCCGCATGTGATCTTGGTGGACGGCGACGGCAAGCCGTCCGCACGCCGGCAAGAGTATGCGGATGCGGCGGATGCGCTCTTTGTACTGCCACAAGACTTTGAACAGTCTGTGGCGGACGCGCTGGCGCCGCTACGCTTGCTCGAGGTGATGAATGAGTGTCTACGCCGCCGCGGCAAACCCGAACGCGCCACGGCGCCCACGGGCCGCCGCGCCGCCGCCGAACTGGCCGCGCTGGGCAAGCCGCTCGTGGGCCGCGTCGTGGGCGACCTGATGGCCCGTGAGGAAATCGCGGCGATGCCCGACATTGTGGGCGCGCTGACGGAAACGGCCCGGCGTGCGGCGCGAGACCTGCCGGGCGATGCGGATCGTTAATCGAACCGTTACAGGATCGACATCGCGTCTTAACGCGACCGCCGTATGATATAGACGTCTCACACAAGGAAGGGAACCGGTTAAAGGGTAGGCAACAGGTCGTCACTCTCCTCAAATGTCCTCACAAACAGGCCCTGCAGCATGGGAAGATTGCTGCGGGGCTTGTTTGTTGCCCGAATCGGCCTGAACCAGGCCGAAAAAACGCGGTTGCAAACTGCCCGTTAATATGATATTAACTGGGTAGGCACATTTTGATAAACCCAACCAGGTACTCTGGGAACATGGCAAGTATGATCGGATCAACTCGTAACGCGCGCAAAAGCGGTATGGGAGCGGAGAAGCGCGAGTGGCTGCTGTTCGCCCTCCTGGTCGGCCCCAACCTGTTTCTCTTTGCTGTCTTCACCTATTGGCCGCTTGTCTACAACGGCTACCTGAGCTTTGTGCGCTGGGACATGCTGGCGCCGGTCAAGATATGGGTGGGGCTGGACAATTATCGTTACTTATTCACCTCGCCCGAGTTTGGGCGCATTATCCTCAATACCGCCGTGTTCACCCTGGCGTCGGTGGGCTTGACGATTACGCTGGCGCTGGCCATCGCGCTGCTGCTCGACTTGCCGCTGCGCATGCGCAACGCGGTGCGCGGCATCATCTTTAGCCCGGTAATGCTCAGCGGGGCCGCCATCGGCATTGTGTGGATCTACATCTTCGACCCGCGCTACGGGCTGATCGACTTCTTCCTGTCCGCCGTGGGCGTGCAATCGCCGAACTGGCTGCTGAGCACCGTCTGGGCGATGCCCGCCGTGATCATCGTCCACGTGTGGAAGACGCTGGGCTATGCCGTAGTGATTTACTTGGCAGGACTTCAGGCCATCCCCAAGGAATTGTACGAGGCCGCGCTGGTGGACGGCGCCGGTTCGTGGGCGCGCTTCCGCAATGTCACCGTGCCGGGGCTTTCGCCCATCATCCTGTTTTTGATGATCACGACTGTGCTGTCCGGCTTCCAGTCGTTCGACATCATCAAGGTGATGACGGACGGCGGGCCTGTCAACGCCACTACTACGCTGATCTACTATCTCTACCAAGAGGGGTTTGTCGGCTTCAATGCCGGGCGCGCTGGTGTAGCTGCGGTGCTGCTCTTCCTGGCGATGCTCGCCTTCACAATGACGCAGATGCGTTACAGTGAGAGGCCGGCTTCGTAATGATTCGACCTTGCCGCGAGGCGCTCGCCGGCCGGCCCAATCACATGATATCCATCGACAACTAGGGCGCAGACAACTATGGCTGAAGCAGAATCATTTTCCGAAACGCTGGTCCCCGCCGCGCGACCTGCGCGCCGTGAATCCGCCGGCTGGGTGGGGCATCGCCGCGGCAGGTTTACAATCGCGCTCGGCTATCTCGCGCTGATTGCGTGCGTGTTCCTGATCGGCCTGCCCGTGTACTGGATGATTATCGGCGCATTCAAGACCACGGCGGAGGTCTACCGCATTCCGCCGACGTGGATTCCGGTGGCGCCCACCTTCGCGAACTTCGTGAAAGCGTGGAACGCGGCGCCTTTTGGCCGCTACTATATCAACACGATCATCACCACAATTTTCGGCAGCAGTTTCGAGATGTTCTTCGCCGTGACCTCGGCCTATGCGTTCGTCTTTTTGCGTTTTCCCAAACGCGATTGGCTGTTCTTGGTGTTGCTCGCCGCTCTGATGATCCCCAACCAAGTGACGGTGCTGCCCAACTATCTGACGATGGGCAAACTCGGCTGGATCAACACCTACCAGGGCATCGTCATCCCCGGCGCATCCGTGGCCTATGGGACGTTCTTGCTGCGCCAATACTTCCTGACGCTGCCGAGCGAGGTGATGGACGCCGCCCGCGTCGATGGCGCCGGGCATATGCGCACGCTCTGGTCAATCGTTGCGCCGCTGGCCAAGCCTGCCATTATCTCATTCGGGCTGCTCAGCGTGGTGGCGAAGTGGAACGATTTTTTGTGGCCCCTGGTCGTCACGACCACGCGCGATATGCGCGTGCTGCCGATCGGCATCTACTGGCTGAAGGTCGAAGAAGGAACGACGGAGTGGGGAGTCGTTATGGCCG
>JBBSBO010000438.1:0-3470 GCA_038251215.1 Caldilineales bacterium | reverse complement strand
CCGGTGCTCCAATATGATATGCTCCACTACCACGTAGTCATCCCACTCGCGCAGATCGCCTTCGAGCGGCAACAGTTCTTCCTGGCCGCGGTTGACGGCGAAGATCGTCAACTCGTCGCGCGCTTCGTCCAACACTGCGACCGCGTCCAGCAGCGGCACGGCATCGAACTCCGGCGCCGCATAGGCAGGCGAGCGCACTTGCAGGTCAAGGACAACGCCGCGGCCGAAGCGGGAAGCATGCAGCAGCGGGTAATAAATCGACTCGCGCACGATGCCGCCGCCCGCCGCCGTACGGATCGGCGCGATCGTGTTGACGAGCTGGGCCATACACGCGATTTTGACGCGGTCGGCATGGCGCAACAAGGTGATCAGCATCAGCCCCACAACGAGCGCGTCCTGGTGTGTATAGGGGACCTCGAACAGCGGCGGCGCTACCTGCCAGGGCCGGTCATTGACGCCTTGCAAGTCGTTCGGGCCGGGGTTCCACGTGTTCCACTCGTCAAAGGCCAGGAACATTTGCTTCTTAGCCCGCTGCTTGGCGCGCGCATAGTCGCACGTCGCTACAACCGAGCGAATGAAGTCGTCCATGTGCAGCGTCTGCGCCAGGTATGTGCCCAGCGGGACCGGCTCCTGCGGAAAGTAGGTGTCGAGCGGCGGCGGAACCTGGACCGGGTCGCAGAAATAGTATTGGTGGAGCGATAGATAGTCCACGTGTTCATACGTGTGTTCGAGTACCGTCGCCTCCCAATCGCCGAAGGTGGGCATGCCGCGATGCGAGCTGCCGCATGCCACCAGTTCGATCGTCGGGTCGACCCACTTCATAGCCGCCGCGGTTGTGGCCGCGAGTTTGCCGTAATCGTCGGCGTCTTTATGGCCCAGTTGCCAGGGCGCGTCCATCTCGTTGCCCAAGCACCAAAGTTTGACGGCATGAGGCTCGCGGCGACCGTGCGCAATGCGCATATCGCTGTACAGACTGCCGCCCGGGTGATTGCAATACTCGACCAGACTGCGCGCCTCGTCGATGCCGCCCACCCCCAAATTCACCGCCATATATACGCCGGCGCCTGCGCGCCGCGCCCACTCGCAAAACTCATCCGTACCCACGGCGTTGGTCTCCAGGCATTTCCACGCCAGGTCGAGCCGCTTGGGCCGCTTGTCTTGGGGGCCGACCCCGTCCAGCCAGTTGTAGCCGGAAACAAAGTTGCCGCCCGGGTAGCGGACAAGGGAAATGCCCAGTTCGCGCACAAGGTCGAGCACGTCGCGACGAAAGCCCATGTCGTCGCTCTGCGGATGGCTGGGTTCATAGATGCCGCCATAGACGGCGCGCCCCAGGTGTTCGAGGAAAGAGCCATACAGGCGAGGGTCTACCTCGCCGATCCGAAACTCAGGGTGCGCCACAATTTTCGCTGCCTGCATTGCTTTAGCGATCCTTTCTCTGAATGGTTTGGCGTGGAATTTATGAAGCGCACGCCAGGCCGGCACACATCAATGCACCCCCTGGCCTGGCAGGTAGAACTTGGAGGAACACGCAGCAACTGGACAAAAGGCTAATTGCCGCGTGCCTAGAGAGAGGAAAAAAGCAGCATGGACTCAAACGACGAACAGTCAGGAGGACGAATCGCTCTGCTTGCGCGGCCGGCGGAAACGGCCAAGCCAGCGGCGCTTGCGCGGCGGCTCGATTTTGTCCGCGTCCGGCTCTGTCTCATCCGGCTCAGGCGTATTCGCCACGGTCTCAACCGGCTCGGCGACAACAAATTCAGCCGTCTCCGGCGCGCCGCCATCCGCCTCGGGCGCGGCCGGCTCCTTTGCAGCCGGTACAGCTATCGTGGCTTTGGCCGCAGCCGGCTTCTTGGCCTTGGGCTTGCGAAAGCGGAGATGGCTAAAGAAAGCCGCGATGCGGCGTCCGAACGAGCGAATGGACTCCACGCGCTCGCGCAGGCTGTCCAGCAGCACGCTGAGCAAATTGACACGCGGCTTGTTGCGCGCCTTGGCCTGTTTGCGCTCTACTGCCGGCTCCCTGCCGTTCAGGGCCGCCATCACCGCATTGACGCTCTCGCCCGTCACGCGCGAACCATGCTTGCTCGCCGCGTGCAGGCCGACGATGCGGATGGGCACGCCCGCCGCGCCGGTGTATTGAGCGCGAATGGCGGGCGCAGCCAAGGGATCCACCTCTAGGTCCCATTTCTCGGCGGCGGCGGCGAAGAGTTGCTCGTGTTGCTCCGGCGTGATGTCGCGCAGCGCCACCTCCTCGAACCCCTCGCGCTCCAGCCACTGGCGATGGATGCCGTTCTGCATCTGGCTGGGCCGCGCCGTAGCGATCACGTAGCACATGCGATGGCTGGAGAGCGCCTTGAGCGCGGCGGAAAGGTTCTGCAGGTCGTTCACCTCGCCGCTTATTGCATCGTCGGGAACGCAGTCGGGGTCCGGCTTGGGCATGGGCAGCGAGAGACCCGTGAAATGCACGGGCAGATCGTCGATGAAGATGAGCAGCGGCGAATAGGCGTCTACGGTCATTTTGATCTGCTGTACCAACGTGGCCGCGCTGCGCGCGCTGAAGGCATAGGGGTTCGGCTCGTAGATCTGCCCCTCGCCCACCAGGCTGGCGGCGATCGTCTCGCGCATCAACTCTACGGCGGCGCGCGTCTTGCCTTGGCGCGCGCGGCCCGTCAGAACGATGCGCGGCGTGAACTCCAGGTCGACGGGATAGAAGAGGCCGCGCGTCTGCCAGGGCACGGTGAAGCCGCGCCCGTAGCGGGCGACGAGTTCGCTCAACGTGACCGGCGCCAGCGGAGACGCCTCGCGCAGTTCGGCGGCCTTGTTGGAACGGCGCAGGAGAAGGCCGATAAAGAAGCCGGAGATGCTAAAAATGGCTGCGAAGGCGCGCAGCAAATCCCCGTTCGAGACCAGCCAGGGCCGCAGCGTTCCCGCCCAGATATCGTGCGGAAAGGCATGTACGGGCCAAAACAAGGCGATGCCCAGCGCCACGAAGGCCGCGGCAAAGACAAGAGATACGATTAGATTCCGGCGGCGCCGAATGCGTTGCATGGCAGGGATTGCGTTTCATGGTTGAAAACTAACACGTCGAGGGCGACACGAAGTCTACGCACTCTGGGCAAAGTATAGCAGGGGTCGGCAAGGCAAGCCAAGGCGCGTACACACGAACCGCCCGCGCGGCCTAGGCTGCCTTCTCTGTGTAGGTTTCGGCAAAGACCGTATCGCCCAGCCACCTGCGGAACGAGGGGTTGTCGCTGAATTGCTTGAACAGCTCGGTGTGGTCGGTCAACAGTTCGACCAGCACGCGTTGCAAAGCCCGGTCGTGCTCAATGCGCGCGTTCTGCCTGTCGGAATGCGCGATGGCATTGCAATAGGCCGCGTCCTGCGCCACTTTGGCTGGGATTTCCTCCGTGATGGCGCGCATCATCTTGTCGGCATCGCTCCATTCGATGTTGCCGAATTGCTCGTTGAACTGG
>JBBSBO010000437.1:0-3513 GCA_038251215.1 Caldilineales bacterium | reverse complement strand
TGGGACCAGGTACGCGCGGCGGTCTAGACGCCTAGATCTACAAGCCGAGCAGTTTTCTAAAGTGATACCGGCATGAAACCCGCAGAGTAGGAGTAGAATGTAGGAATGTTGCTCGGCATTCTGGTCTGACACTGCGGGAGGATGGAAATGAGCGAGATTGCCGCTGCCCTGGAACGGTGGCAACTGGACGAGAAGGCGGTGCGGGAGCGGATGTATCGGGCGGCGACGCCGCGTGAACGGGAGCGATGGCATGCCGTGTGGCTGTTGGCGCAAGGGTGGCCGGCTTCTCGGGTGGCAGAGTCGCTGGAACGAGACCCGCACACGGTAGGCGAGTGGCTGAAGGCATTTGTAGAAGGAGGCGGAGCCGCACTCACCTTTGAGCAGACGGGAGGCGCCCCCCCGCCCTTGACACTGCGCAACAGGCCGCTCTGAAGGAAGCGGTGAGTGGGTCGCCGCAAGCGGTGGGTCTGGCATGGGCGAACTGGTGCTGGAAAGCGGTGCGGCAGTTTCTCCAGCAACGCTTCGACATCGCACTGGGGCGAACCGCTTGCATCGACTGGCTGCATCGTCTTGACTTTGTACGCAAACGACCGGGCAAACGGCTGCTCAAAGCGGATGCCGAGAAGCGAACTGCCTTTGTGGCTGAATACCAAAGAGTGCGTTGTGAAGCAGCCGTAAGCGGCGCCAAGATCTTCTTTGTCGATGAAGCGCACTTTCGCGCCGATGTGGACGTACGGCAGATGTGGACGCAGCGTGGTCTGCCCGCATGGGTCGATTCGTCCAGCCCTCGCCTGGGTGAGAAGGCGACTTACTATTCGGCGGTCTGTCTCGAGACCGGTGAGACCGAAGCCATGCCGGTTGCCCAAACCTGTACGGCTGAGACAACGGTAGCTTTTCTGCAACAATTGCGTGACCATTACACGGAGCCCTTGATCATCATCTGGGACAACGGGCCTGCCCATCGTGGCCCTGAGTTGCGCACCTGGCTCACCACACCGAACCTGCATGTGCGACTTGTTCCCTTGCCTGCCTATAGCCCTGACTTCAACGCCGACGAGGCTGTCTGGGACTGGGTGCGGGAGGAAGCCACCGCCAACATCTGCTTCGGCGCCAAGAACAAAGTCCAGGAAGCTGTCGACGCCTTCTTCACCAGACTCACCTGCCGTGCCGACGAAGTCACTCACCGATGCCGCACACTACTTCAATCCAGAGCCGAGGAACTACAAATCTCTCAACCAATGCATCATGTAGATCCCATCACGGTATCACTTTAGCTGTCACCAATTACTTGCGGGATCGCTTTGGTCAGGAGAAGATTTACCTCATGGGTCATTCGGGGGGAACCTTTATCGGTATCCAAGCGGCGGCCCGCGCACCGGAGTTGTACCACGCCTACATAGCTGTGGCTCAGATCACGGACCAACTTCAGTCTGAACAATTGGCGTATGAGTATATGCTGACGCAGTTTAAGGCGAACGGCAACACGAAGATGATAGAAAGAATAGCAGCAGCCCCCGTCACGCGGGCCGGCGGGACGCCGGACGCATACCTTGCCGTGCGCGACGACGCCATGCATACCCTTGGCATCGGCACGACCCGCGATATGAAATCGGTCCTTACCGGCGTCTTTTTACAGTCTTGGCAACATCCGGAATACACATTAGGTGAAAAAATCAACATGTGGCGCGGCAAATTCCATTCCGGCGCGAGTATCCTGTGGGACACGATAGTGGCTACAGATCTGGCAGAGCAAGTCCCGGAGTTGGAGCTACCTGTCTATTTCTTTCACGGCGTGTATGACTACACATGCTCCTATACGCTGGCACAGGCCTACTTCGAGCAGCTAGACGCGCCGCTAAAAGGTTTCTATACCTTTTCCGAATCGGCCCACAGTCCTATATTCGAAGAACCCCAAAAGGCACGAAAGATTTTGCAAGAGGACGTGCTGCGAGGAGACAACGCCCTGGCGGATAGACCGTAGGGCGACAAAGGGCGCCCCCATCACCGGCCCCGGAACATAAGCAGGTGGGCGGCGTGTTCCTGCTAACCAATATTCTCCCAGGAGTTCAACGAATTGTAAGTTGCAGGGTAACTGTGTCCCCTTCGCCAAGATTCTCGCCTATGCGAACACGCGCCTTAATCGGCACGATATAGCCGCCATTCTTGGGAAACAGGGAAGTCGTCCACTCCGTTTCGCCGATGCGAACACTTGCCGGGATCATCCCCCAGCCATACGTCACGATTTTGGACACGGTTTGCAGGGCGCGGCATTGCTCCGCCGGCACAGTGACGAAATACCAGGGGGCAGGCCCCCTCCAGAACCAGATTTCGCCGTCGAATTCGATGTTCATGGGCACAGTATACCAAACAGGGAAGGAATAAAATAGGCGGCAAGATGCGGATGCGTATCAGACAAGGGGTAAAGAAATGGGACAGATCGAGGGGCGACAAGAAGGGAAGGGACGTTTGTAGAGAGAGCTAGAAATCGAGTTGACATCTTGACCAATGCCGCCTATAGTGAAGGACAAATCCCTGGCAAAAAACCGACAGTAGCAAGGAGGGCAGTTGATGGATCGAGCCAAGATCGGGGGCGTCGTCGTCCCGATGGTGACGCCGTTACGCGCTGACGGCGTCACCGTGCATGAAACCGGCGTGCATCAACTCGTGGAACGCCTGGTAACCGACGGCGTACACGGCGTTTTTGTGGGCGGCACCACCGGCGAAGTATGGGCGCTGGATGACGAGCAGTGGTCGCGCCTCGTGCGCTTCACTAAAGAGGCGCTGGCCGGGCGAAGTCCGCTCTATGTGGGCGTCAGCCACGCCTCGACCGCAGGCGCCGTGGCACGCGCACGCCTCGCCGAACAGTTGGGAGCCGACGCCATCGTCTCGCTAGCGCCCTATTACATCGCCCCCGGCCAGGCGGACATTATCCGGCACTTTCAGGCGCTCGCCAACGCCACCGCGCTGCCGATTGTCATCTATCAATACCCAGGCATCGTCAAAACGTCCATCTCCTTGGCGACATATGTGGAGCTGGCCAAAATCCCTACCGTGGTGGGCCTGAAGGACTCGCAGGCCGACGTCACCGAGTTTCACCACATGCTGCGCGCCCTGCGCGCCAATGGCCAGGATTTTCGGCTGCTGCTCGGCACCGATGTGTTGGGCAATGTGGCGGTGTTGATGGGCGCGCAGGGGTTGGTGCCCAGCCTGGGCAATGTCGCAGGCCGCGGCCTCGTCGAGGCCTTTGAAGCGGCGTTGGCCGGCGACTGGCAACGCAGCATGGCTGTGCAGGCCAAGGCCGGCGCCATCACGGCCATCTATCGCGTCGCCGCCGCGGACGGCCCGCACGACGGCGTGCTGGCGGGCCTGAAGAGCGCGCTGACGCTGCTGGGGGTGGAAGCCGGCCCGCCGGCTGCGCCGCTGCGCGCCTGCACGCCGGCGGAAACGGACGCCATCGCCGATATCCTCCGCAGCGGCGGTCTGCTGTCATAGGATAGGGCGAAGTTATTTTCG
>JBBSBO010000436.1:0-3513 GCA_038251215.1 Caldilineales bacterium | reverse complement strand
GTCCCTAGACGCGGCCACGGGCGAGACTGCGGGCGACTAGATGGCGCAGCCGCATGTGCGCCGTAACCTGGACCCTGTCGCGCTGGCGCAAGGCGTGATCGAAGGCAATCGCCTGTTGTTGGCGCGCGCCATCACGCATGTCGAAAATGAAGATGCCACGGCACACGCGCTGCTGGGCCGCGTCTATGCCCATGCCGGGCGCGGCCACATCATCGGCGTCACCGGCTCGCCCGGCTCGGGCAAGTCGACACTGGTCACTGCCCTGGCGCAGAGCTACCGCGCCGCCGGGTTGACGGTGGGCATCGTCGCCATTGACCCCAGCAGCCCTTTCACCGGCGGCGCGCTGCTGGGCGACCGCGTGCGCATGCGCACCCTCAGCGGCGACCCCGGCATTTTCATCCGCAGCATGGCGACGCGCGGCAGCCTGGGCGGGCTGAGCAAAACCACCGGCGACGTGGTGACGCTGCTCGACGCGGCGGGCTTTGACCGCGTGATCGTGGAGACGGTGGGCGTGGGCCAAGCCGAGGTCGAGATCGCGAGCACGGCGCACACCACGCTCGTGGTGGAGGCCCCGGGCATGGGCGACGAGGTGCAGGCGATCAAGGCCGGCATCCTGGAGATCGGCGACGTGCTCGTGGTCAACAAGGCCGACCACCCCGGCGTCGAGCGCACGGTGCAGGCGCTGGAGATGATGCTGGAAATCGAGAACGACAGCACGCGCCTGATCCGCCATCACGGCCAAATCTTGCGCGTGGAGGCCGCGTCCTCTGCCGCGCCCAATGCCAACGGCGCGCAGGGCGCGCCGGATGGCGGCGCCGCCAAGATCGATGCCGATGCTGAGATCGAACTCCCGCGCTGGCGCGTGACGGTGATGAAGACCATCGCGCTGAGCGGCGAAGGCGTGGAGGCGCTGCGCGAACGCATTGAAGCGCACCGCCTTTACCAGCGCGCCTCGGGCGAGAACACGCTGCGCGAACAGGTGCGCGTGGCGCATACGCTGGAAAACATCGTGCGCGCCGAACTCAACCGCCGCATCCTCGCCCGCGTTCCGGCGGACGCGCTGGACGAACTGGTGGAGCGCATCCGCCGCCGCGAGATCGACCCCTACACGGCGGCAAGCGATCTGTTGGCGGGGATCTAGAAAACATCATCCGCGTTCTATTCCTTTGCGGTGCGATTTATCGCTGCTATGATTCACTCGCGGAGCAGGAATTAGGGAGCTAGACGATGAGCGACATCAAATTCGGCACCGACGGCTGGCGCGGGCGCATTGCCGACGACTATACCTTCACCAATGTGCGCCGGGCCACACAAGGCTTTGCCGCCTACCTGCAAGCGCAGCACGCGCAGGGGGCCGTGGTGGTTGGCTATGATCGCCGCTTTCAGGCCGAGTATTTTGCCGCGGCCGCGGCCGAAGTGCTGGCAGCCAACGGCCTGCACGTCTACTTGACGAACACGGCCACGCCCACGCCGGTGATCAGCTACAGCGTGACGGCGCTGGGCGCACAGGGCGCGCTCAACATCACTGCCAGCCACAACCCGCCGGAAGATTGCGGCTTTAAGGTACGCGACGAGCACGGCGGCGCCGTCGACCCGGCGGGGCTGGCGCAGATCGAAAGCCTGATCCCCGGCCGCGACGACACAGCCGCCGTACGACGCATGACCCTAGAGGAGGCCATTGCGCAGGGCAAGGTCGAGATCTTCGACCCCAAGCCGGTTTACCTGGCGCATTTGGCCGACCTGATCGACGTCGAGCCGATCCGCCAGGCGGGCCTCAAGATCGTAGTGGATAACATGTGGGGCAATGGGGCCGGCTGGCTGAGCGAGATCCTGGCGGGCGGGCGCAGCGAGATCGTCGAGGTCCACGCCGCGCGCAACCCGCTCTTCCCCGAGATGAAGCGCCCCGAGCCGATCCCGCCCAATGTCGACGCCGGGCTGGCTGTGGGCCGCGAGCTGCACGCCGACGTCGTGTGCATCATGGACGGCGACGCCGACCGCTGCGGCTTGGGCGACGAGCACGGCGAGTTCATCGACCAGCTGCGCGTCTTCGGCCTGCTGGCCTACTATCTGCTGGAGATCCGCGGCGAACGCGGGCCGATCGTCAAGACGCTGAGCAGCACCTCCATGCTGGATAAGCTGGGCAAGCTGTACGATGTGCCGGTGATCCACACCGGCGTCGGCTTCAAATATGTGGCCCCGGCCATGCTGGAACACGACGCCATGATCGGCGGTGAAGAGAGCGGCGGCTATGCCTTCCGCGGCAACGTGCCCGAGCGCGACGGCATCCTCGCCAACCTCTATTTGCTCGACCTGATGGTGCGCACGGGCAAGACGCCCACCCAGCTGCTGGATGCGCTCTTTGCCCTGGTGGGCGCGCACTACTATGACCGCATCGACACGCGCCTGCAGGATGCGGACATGAAGGCCGCGGCCAAGGCGCGCCTCGACGCGGCCCAGCCGGAAGAGTTGACGCTGGGCGGGCACGCCGTGGTCAAAAAGGTGACGACGGACGGCTATCAGTTCATCATGGACGACGGCGGCTGGCTGCTCGTGCGCTTCTCGGGCACGGAGCCGCTGATCCGCGTCTATACTGAGACGACCGATCAGGCCGCGGTACAGGCCATCCTCGCCGACGGCCTGCGCTTGGCGGGCATTGGTTAGTGGGCGCGCTCTGCAAGCTGACCTACGGTCGCGCGCCGTCGCCTGTGATAAAATGAACAATCGCAGGCTGAAGCGTTTGAGTGTGTTTCGTGTAGGGTTTGCGCGGGTATGTGCGAGGATATGACTGAAGAATTGGGCGCGCCGGCGTTGGCGGATAGTCACTGTCACCTCGATCTGGAACAGTTCGACGCCGATCGGGAAGATGTGGTGGTGCGGGCACGCGCCAACGGCGTGCGCCTGATCGTCAATCCCGGCATCGACCTGCACCACAGCCGCCAGGCCATCGCCCTGGCGGAAGCCTATCCTGAGGTCTACGCCGCCGTGGACATTCATCCCAACAGCAGCGCCGGCTATACGCCGGGCATGTTGGACGAACTGCGTGCGCTGGCTGCGCACCCCAAGGTCGTCGCCATCGGCGAGATCGGGCTGGACTATTATTGGCATGACGTCGAGCCGGCGCAGCAACGCATCGCCCTGCGCGGCCAGTTGGCGCTGGCGGCGGAGCTGGGCCTGCCCGTGATCATCCACAACCGCGAGGCGGATGAAGACATCGCCGCCGAGCTGCGCGCCTGGGTCAACAGCGCAGACTTTCGCGAGTCGCCGCTGGCAGCGAGACCCTACGCCGGGGTGCTGCACGCCTTCGGCGGCGACCTCGCCCTGGCGCAGGAGGCTTATGGCTGGGGCTTTGTCTTGAGCGTGGGCGGGCCGCTTACCTACAAGAACGCGCGCGACCTGCACGCGCTGGCGCCGCAGTTGCGCCGCGATCGCCTGATGTTGGAGACCGACGCGCCCTATCTGACGCCGCACCCGCACCGGGGCAAGCGTAACGAGCCGGGCTATGTGAAGCTGGTG
>JBBSBO010000435.1:0-3528 GCA_038251215.1 Caldilineales bacterium | reverse complement strand
CCGGCGGCATGCGCATGGTGGAGGAGGGCGCGCTCGAAAATTTAGATGCCGTCTTCGGCCTGCACGTCAGCCCCGTCCACGACGTAGGCACGGTGGCGACGCGCAGCGGCCCGATCACGGCGGCGGCGGACGAGTTCCGCCTGACCGTGATCGGCGTGGGCGGCCATGCGGCGCGGCCGCAGGCGGCAATTGACCCCATCGTGCTGGCAGGTCACGTGATCATGGCGATCCAACAGATCGTCAGCCGGCGCGTGAACCCAATCGAGTCCGGCGTCGTTACAATTGGGACGATCAACGGCGGCACGGTAGAGAACGTGATCCCCGACACGGTGACGCTGACCGGCACGATGCGCTCGTTCTCGCCCGTCACGCGCCAGGTGCTGCGCGACGAACTGCGCCGCGCCTGCGGTGTGATCGAGGCGCTGGGCGGCTCGTTTGAACTCGACATCCTGCAAGGCTACCCGCCCACGGTCAACTCGGACGAGGCCGCCGGCGTGATGTTCGAGGCGATGCGCGGCATGTTGGGCGAGGATCATGTGCAGGTGGCGGAGATGAGCATGGGGGCGGAGGATTTCAGCTTTATGGCCGAGCGCGCGCCGGGCTGCTTCTTGCGCCTGGGCACGCATAACCCGGCCTGGGACAAGCCGTACTTTGTCCACCGCGCCGATTTCCGCATGGACGAGGACGCGCTGCCCATCGGCGCGGCCGCGCTGGCCGCGGCGGCGGTGCACTGGATGCAGACGCACAGTTAGTGCGTAGGAGATAGCGCATGGCAAGGGCTTATGTGGGCGCTTAAGCAGCTTCCCCGGCGCGATCAGGATGCCGCTTGCGGCACGTTGCCGCGGGCGACACGCGCCGCGGTTGCCATTCTGCTGCCCGCGCTGATCGCAGCGCTCGCGCTGGCGGGGTGCGGTCAAGCGAACGTGCAGCCGTTGCAGTTCGGCCCCGCGCCCTGGCAGCCCGGCGAGATGAGCCTCTACCAGATCACCGACCGCAACGGCAACCCGGCGGGCACGGTGCAAGTCGACCTGGCGCAGACCGAGCTTACGCCTACGGGTGAGGCCGGCTGGCGCCTGGCACGCGAGACCCTGGCGCAAGGCGTGCAGGAGACGCTCGTCATCACGTTGAGCGATGCGGGCTTTCGCCCCGCAAGCTCGTCGCTGCTGCGCACGGAGGACGGGCGCACGCAGCGCCTGGACGCGATCTATGCCGACGGACAGGTGGACCTGGAGATGACCAACGCGCAGGACATCACTACGAACCAGCGTGCCAGCATCCCCAGCGACTCGCGCGATGCCCGTTCGCTCTTCATGCTGGCACGCGCCCTGCCCCTGGAGGCCGGCTACAGCACGCGCCTCAACGCCTTTCTGCCCGTCACCGCGCGCCAATCTCGCTTCACGCTGACCGCGCACAAGCCGCAGCAGGTGACGGTCCCCGCGGGCGCCTTCGAGGCCTGGCCGGTGACGCTGGAGGCGGAGGGCGAAGCCCAATCCGAACTCTGGATCGGCGTCGAAGCGCCGCATCCGCTCGTGAAATATGTGGACGGCGGCAACCAGGGTACATTCGAGTTGGCCGAGTTTCGGCCAGGACCGTAGGCGCGTTCCCGTCCGAGAAAAGGCAACGGCTTCGGCTGGACCGCAAAGGGAGGAGTGGCATGAGCGTTAAGTTGGATCGCTTCACCTGGATTGTGATCATCGTCGTGGTCGCGCTATTGGCGGCGGCGGTCATCACCGCCTCTGTCACACGCGGGCGCGGCGTGGAGCAGGCCGCCTACTTGGAAAGCGACACGCCGGAGGCGCCGGTCTACAACGCCTTCGTGGCGCTGCAAAAAGGCGACCTCTTCACCGCGCGCGCCCAGTATTCGCAGCGAGTGCTGCAGGACATCGCCGACCAGGACTATGACCCCTTTGCCGGGCGCGGCACGGATAGCACTCCGCGCCGGCTGCGCATCCTCAAGGTCGAAGCGGACCCGACCAACCCCGACCGCGCACTAGTCAGCTATGTGCAGGATAATTACGGCAGCGGCGGGTTGTTCGGCGGCGGCAATACGTGGAGCAACAGCGGCGTCGCCACAGTCGTGCGCGAGGACGGCCAATGGAAGCTCGACACGCAAGACTTCTTCTACTGAACCAGGGCGCAGCCGGTGGGCGATTGATCAACTCTCGCGTTCAGAACAACGCGTTATGCCCAGATCAACGCGCTTTAGTGCGTTTCGTATACCAGGCGCCGGTGGTTTGAACCGGCGCTCGCCATCGGCGCCCACGTACCAACTTCTGCACGCGCAGGCAAGGATGAGCCATGACCAACTCTAAGCGGCCGGCGGGCGGCCTGACCGCCATACGGCGCTTCTATTTCTATATCGTCGCCTTTGTCAGCCTCGTCGCCGGCCTGGCCGCGCTCGACAAGCTGCTGGAGGCGCTGGATACGGCCTGGCTGGGCGGCGCGGCCCTCTTTGACGTGGGCGGCAACGCCTTTACGCGCGAGGTTTTGGCGGCGAGCGGCGGCGTGCTGCTCGTGGCCGCGCCTATCTTTTTGCTGCACTGGCGCTTCATCCAGCAGCGGCAAGACGACCCCGACGAGCGCCATTCCGGCCTGCGTAAGCTCTTCCTCTACCTCGCCTCCGCCGTGGCGATTGGCTACGTCCTCTTTCGCGCCTACGACCTGCTCTACGGCGTGGCCGTGCTGGCGTTTGGTCAGCCGCTGGTTTCCAGCAAGATTTGGCCCGACGGCTGGCTGTACAACCTGCTCATGCTGGCAGCGGCATGGAGCCTGGAGGCGTATCTCCATCACGTGGTCGTCGCCGACGGCGACTATGGCCGCGAACGGGACAATACCGGCGTGTGGCGGCGACTCTTCCACGTGACGGCCGGGCTAGTCGGCCTGGGGCTGATCCTGTTCGGTGCGGCCGGCATCCTAGAGACAGCCTGGCGCACCGCCACAGGCGGCATCGACAATCTGGTGACCGGCTGGTGGCGGCCCGAAGCCTGGGCGCATGGCGTGGCGCTCCTGCTGATCGGCGCGGTGCTGGCGCGCATCAACTGGCGTCGCTGGCGCGTCATCACCGTGGAGAACGCCGATGAAGCACGCGCTGCGCTGCGCCGCTTTTATCTCTATGTAGCTGTCGCCACAGGCGCGATCGCCGCGCTGGCCCCCGCCGCCAGCATCCTGCGCGAGGCCCTGCTGATCGTCTTCGGCAGCGGGGCGGGCGACGCGGCCGAACTCCTGCGCAAGATCGCCACCCCCGTCAGCTTTGTGCCCGTGGGCGCGGTGATCTGGCTCTGGCATCGGCGCTTCTTGCAGCGCGAGGCGGAGGAATACGGCGAGAGCGAAGAAGGCGCGGCGGTGCGCCGCCTCTATTACTACGTGGTGGCAGCCACAGGGCTGACGCTGCTGTGGTTCGGCGCGGTGAACATCGTGGGCGCGGCGCTGGATTGGCTGCTGCGCAACGGCGTGCAGAGCGGCGTCGGCGGGCTGTGGGCCGAGCCGCTGGCGACCGGGCTGAGCCTGCTCACGGTCGGCGCGCCGGTG
>JBBSBO010000434.1:0-3530 GCA_038251215.1 Caldilineales bacterium | reverse complement strand
CTCCACATGGCGATGTTGACTTGGCCGCCTTCGACGACGTCACCGGGGGCCGCCGGGGCCGCCGGGGCCGCTTCTGCCGCGGCTTCGGTTGGGGTCTCTTCCGCCGCCGCTTCCGCTGCGGGCGTGGCGATCTGCGGGGCCACTAGTTCGGCGGCGCGGGTGGCGGTGGGCATGGCCGCGGGGGCCGCCGGGGCAGCTCCGCCGCCGCTGCCGCAGGCTGCCAGCACTGCGGTCAGCAGCACAAGCACGAGGGCGAGGGTTAGAATTTTGAGAGAAAACTTCGGTGTCATGAATGTCTCCTTACGGGTTGAGTCTTACGGGTGAGAGTTGGGTGGTTCGGTTCACACATTACAGGATTGTGGCTACAGGATAGACAGGGTACAGAAACGATTCAGCGAAACGCTTGCAATGCGCGCCGTGGCGGGCGCATCACCTCCGCAACTGCGGGTCGAGGGCGTCCCGCAAACCGTCGCCGACGAAATTGATCGCCAGCACCGAGATCAGGATCAAGATGCCGGGCGGCATCCACAGCCAGGGTTTGGACTCCAGGATCGTGAGCGACTGGGCGTCGTTGAGCATCTGCCCCCAGCTGGAGGCGGGTGGCTGCACGCCCAGGCCGAGGAAGCTGAGCGCCGACTCGGAGAGGATGGCGTTGGCGACGCCGAAGGTGGCAGCCACCAGCATCGGCCCCATGGCGTTGGGCAATACATGGCCGACCATGATGCGGCGATCTCTGGCCCCCACCGTGCGCGCGGCCAAGACGAAGTCATTGTTGCGCAGGCGCAGGAACTCGCCGCGCAAGATGCGCGCCACTTGCGGCCAGCCCAGCAGCCCCAGAACGAGCATGATGTTGCGCAGCCCCGGCCCCAGCAAGCTCACCAAGACGAGGATAAGCATGAGATAGGGGAAGGAGAGCACGACGTCGATCAGTCGCGAAATGATGCCGTCGACCCAGCCGCCATAATAGCCGGCGAGCGAGCCGAGGATGAGGCCGATCACCATGTAGATGGAGACTGCCACCACGCCCACCGAGAGCGAAATGCGCCCGCCGTAGATCAGCCGGCTGAACACGTCGCGCCCGACGCGATCGGTCCCCAGCCAATGTTGGGCGGAGGGGCCTTGGTCGAAGGCCGTGGCGTCGATAAAGGTTGGGTCATACGGGGCCAGCAGCGGCGCAAACACCGCCGAGAGTACAATCACCAGGAGCACGACGCTGGAATAGACGGCCAGTCGGTGCTGCAGAAACTGCCGCCAAATCAGTTGGCGCATGGTGATGGCTTCGTGCGCCATGGGGCCGTTGATCGAGGCGGACAGCGCGCCGGCATCCGCTGCGGCAACCTGGGCTTGTTCGATGGTCATGGCCTAGCCTCCTTGCTGCCGGATGCGCGGGTCGACCACGCCGTAGGCGATGTCGGCGAGCAGGTTGCCAATCACGACCAAAATCGCAATCATCAGGTTCAGCCCCATGATGGTGGGATAATCGCGCTGGTTGATGGCCTCCACCGTGAGGCGGCCCATGCCGGGCCAATTGAAGATTTGCTCGGTAATAATGGCGCCGCTGAGCAAAATTGGCAGTTGCAGGCCCACGAGCGTGATCACGGGGATGAGGGCGTTGCGCAGCGCGTGGCGCAAAAGCACGATCTGGTTGCGCAGCCCTTTGGCCCGCGCCGTGCGCACATAGTCCTGGCGAATCACGTCCAACATGCTTGAGCGGGTGTAGCGCATGACCACGCCTGTGTTTTGCAGGCTCAACACGGTGACGGGCAAGACCAGGTGCATGAAGCGGTCCGTCAGCGAAAAGTCCTTACCGATGGACTGCATGCCGCCCGTGGGAAAGATGTCCAGCTTGAGCGAGAAGAAATAGATCATGAGCAGGCCGAAGAAAAACGACGGGATCGACACGCCCAAGAACGAGAAGATCGTCGCGGCATAGTCCAGCGTGGAATACTGGCGCACGGCTGACAGGATGCCGATGGGCAGGGCGATGGCATAGGAAAGCAGCAGGGCGGACAGCGCCAGCGTGAAGGTCGGGCCGAAGCGGTCGAAGATGCGCTCGGTGACGGGCTGGCGGTTGGTGAAGGAGTAGCCGAGGTTGCCGCGCATCAACTCCTGCAGCCAGTTGACATATTGCACCATGATCGGCTCGTCCAGGCCCAGGGACTCGCGCTTGAGCGCGATGTCTTCGGCGCTCAGCCCGGGGCTGATGAGCATGTCAACGGCATCGCCGGGGGCCAGCGTCATGATGAAGAAAGCCACGACGGTGACGCCGAAGATGACCGGGATGGCGATGAGGATGCGCTGAAGGATATATTTGCCCATGCTCGCTCACGCAACCAGGTTCAGGAGGAAGCCCGCGTAGGACTTCTCGGCCAATTTCATGCCTTCTAGGGTGGCGTACTCGTCGGGGCTGTGCGGACGACCGCCGTGGCCCAGCCCGCCCAGCACGACCGGAATCTTGAGCACTTCGGTAAACAGATAGAAGGGGGCGGAGCCGCCCAGGTGGGGCCAGATCTCCGGCTCCAGGCCCATCTGGCGATAGGTCTTGACCATCGCCTGGGCCGCGGCATTGTCTTTGTAGCCGGTCTTGGCGGGCACATAGCCGTCGTGCGGCACGACCTCGATCCAGTCGCCGAAGCCGTGGCGCTCGAGGTGTTCGCGCAGCAGTTGCAGCATGCGTTCCGGGCGCATGTTCTTGATCATGCGGATGTCGATCAGCGCACGCGCCTCGTGCGGGATCAGCGCCTTGCTGCCTTCGCCGGTGTAGCCGGCGATCAGGCCGTCGATGTTGAGCGACGGCTGGTAGAGGTACTTGCGCACCAGGTCCGCGCCGGTCAGGTCGTACTTGAAGCGCAGGACGTCGTTCTCCGCCAGCTCGGTCTCCGGCGTGAAGGTCTCGACCAGCTTCTCCAGCAGTTCTTCGTCTTCGGCGCTGGGCGACACGATATCGTCATAGAAGCCGTCGATCAGCACGTGCTTTTGGTCGGGCGTGAACATACTCGCCAGCGCCTGCACCAGGACCCAGGCCGGGTTGTGGAACCAGACCGCGTTGGAGCCGTGGATGCCGCGCGAGACGGGGCCGCCCCACTCGCCGCCGCGGGCGATGAGGTCAACAAAGAGCGGGCCTTTGAAGCCGAGGTAGACCTGCACCTTGCCGGCCGCATCTTGGCCGTAGAAGGGGAAGAGCGCGAAGTCGGCCGCCAGGCGTTCCTGGTTCTGCGCCACGAAGCCGGGCATGTTGGGGCTGCCCAATTCCTCTTCGCCCTCGATCATGAACTTGATGTTGACCGGATACGGCTCGCCGACGGCGCGGAAGCTCTCCAGCGCGTTGAAGAAGTGGATCAGCGGGCCTTTGCTGTTGAAGACGCCGCGGTTGAGCAGGCAGGGGCCGAAGCCGGGCACGTCCTTTACCTCGCCGACCCACGGGTCGCGCACGGACCAGTTTTCGCCGTCCACGGGCTGCACATCGTACATGCCGTACACCAGCAGCGTCTTGGGCGCGCCAACCTGGATTTCGCCGTAGACGATGGGGT
>JBBSBO010000433.1:0-3532 GCA_038251215.1 Caldilineales bacterium | reverse complement strand
GTGCGCTTCGAGTACTCGCGCGAGCAGGAGTTCATCGCCGCGCGCAGCCGTCACCCGCAGATTTTGCGCTTCCGCAGCGGCGTGGACCGCCACGGCAAGCTCGTGGGCATGGACCTGCACATCACCGCCGACGCCGGCGCCTATGGCACGCACGGGCTGACCGTGCAGATGGTCTCCGGCTTCCGCGGGCTGAGCACCTATTGGCTGCCCGCCGCCCGCTACGACTGCCAGGTGGTCTATACCAACAAGCCCACGCCGGGCGCCTTCCGCGGCTACGGCGCCCCACAGGCGTTGTTCGGCCTGGAGCTGCACATGGAGGAGTTGGCCGAGCGCATCGGCATGGACGCGGTCGAATTCAAGCGCCTCAACTGGATCAAGGAGGGGCAGGAGTTGCCGCTGGCGCAGGCCATGGGCGAGGGCCGCGAGGGCTTTGTACAGACGGTGCGCAGCAACGGTCTGGAAACCTGCCTGGCCGCGGGCGCCGAGGCCGCCGGCTGGGCGCGGCGCGGCGACCCCGCCTGGCGCGTCGACCCGGCGCGGCCGCATGTGCGCCGCGGGCTGGGCCTGGCGATCTGCATGCACGGCACGGGCATCGCTGGACTGGACATGGGCGCGGCCAGTCTCAAGCTCAACGACGACGGCAGCTTCAACCTGTTGATCGGCGCCACGGACCTGGGCACCGGCTCCGACACGGTGCTGGCGCAGATCGCCGCCGAGGCGCTGGGCGTAGACCTGGAGCAGATCGTCGTCTACAGCAGCGACACGGACTTTACGCCCTTCGACACGGGCGCCTATGCCAGCAGCACCACCTACATCAGCGGCGGCGCCGTACTCAAGGCCGCCGAGGATGTGCAGCGCCAGATCGCCCGGCACGCCGCGCGCCATCTGCTGCCCGGCGTCGAGGCGGATGGGCTGTGGCTGGAGGGCGGGCGCGTGCATGCGCCGGACGGGCGCAGCGTTTCCCTGGAACGCGTCGCCCTGCACAGCATCCACCAGGAGGAGCAGCACCAGATCATGGCGACTGCCAGCCATATGAGCTATTCCAGCCCGCCGCCTTTCGCCGTGCAGTTCGCCGAGGTGGAGGTGGACATCGAGACGGGCCAGGTGACGGCGACCAAGCTGGTGATGGCCGTGGACTGCGGCATCGCCATCAACCCCGTCACCGCCACGGGCCAGGTGGAGGGCGGCATGGTGCAGGCGCTGGGCTACGCGCTCAGCGAGGAGATGGTCTATGACGCGCAGGGGCGTGTGCAGAACCCGCGCCTGGGCGACTATCGCATCTTCGCCGCCGACGAAACGCCGCCGCTGGAGGCGATCCTGGTGCAGACGTATGAGCCATCCGGCCCGTATGGGGCCAAGGCCATCGCCGAGATCCCCATGGACGGCATGGCGCCCGCCGTCGCCGCCGCCGTATACGACGCCACGGGCGTGCGCATGCGCAGCCTGCCGCTCACGCCAGAACGGGTATGGCAGGCGTTGCACGCGGGCAGGCCCAGCGCCTGAGCGCGTGACAGAGAGGATGGCGGACAAGTGCCCTCGAAGAAACTTGAGATTCGCAACGGGCGCGGTGAACTATTGTCGGCGCGCTTGGACATCCCGGATCGGCCGCGGCCCGGCGCCTATGCGCTCTCTGCCCATTGCTTTACGTGCAGCAAGAACCTGCGCGCCATCGGCAACATCAGCCAGCGCCTCAACGAGGACGGCATCGCCGTGCTGCGCTTCGACTTCACCGGCCTGGGCGAGAGCGAAGGCGACTTCGCGCAGACAGATTTTTCGTCCAACGTGGACGACCTCGTGGCGGTGGCGGACTATCTGCGCGCACACTATGCCGCGCCGCAGATCCTGATCGGCCATTCGCTGGGCGGCGCGGCCGTACTCCACGCCGCGCATCGCATCCCCGAGGCGGCCGCGGTCGTCACCATCGGCGCGCCCTACGAGCCGAGCCACATTGAGCAACTGATCGGCGTGGACGAGGACGATCTGCACGGGCGCGAGCGCGTGATGGTCTCCGTGGGCGGGCGGCCCTTCCCCATTACGCGCCAGTTCTTGGCCGACCTGGACGAGGCGCGCATGGAGGAGACGATCCGCACGCTGGCGCGGCCGCTGCTGGTGCTGCATGCCCCGCTGGACGCCATCGTGGGCATCGACCATGCCGCCCGCATCTTTATGGCCGCGCGCCATCCCAAGAGCTTCGTGTCGTTGGACGAGGCCGACCATCTGCTCAGCGAGGCGCGCGATTCGATCTACGCAGGCCGGTTGATCGCGGCCTGGGCGAGCAAATACATCACCGAGGCCGCCGACGCCTCGCAGGCAGCCGAGAGCGCGGGCTTTCCGCCCCTGGTCGCGGCCGCCGTCCTCGGCAAGCCGCCGCGCGTAGTGGCGCGCACGGGCAGCGCCTATCGCGCCGACGTCACGATCGGCGGGCGCCATCACTTCGTGGTGGACGAGCCGGTCAAGCTGGGCGGGACGGACCTGGGCGGCGCGCCCTACGATCACCTGTTGGCCGCGCTGGGCGCGTGTACGTCGATCACGCTGCGCATGTTCGCCGACCGCAAGGATTGGCCGCTGGAGGAGGCGGTGGTGCGTCTGCGCCATCGCTGGATTGACGCGGCCGAGTGCGACGAGTGCCAGACGCGCGAGGGCACGGTGGACGACATCGAACGCGAGATCGAGCTGATCGGCCCGCTCAGCCAGGAGCAACGCCAACGCCTGCTGGAGGTCGCCAACGACTGCCCGCTGCACCGCACGCTGCGCGGCGAGGTGCTCATCAAGACCAAGCTGCGCGCTTAGCCGCGCGCTTTCTCCAGGAGGCGCCCATGCCTGCCGGCAAAATGCACGCCGACGAGGTGCATACCGACGTGGCGCTCGTGCGGCGCTTGCTCGCCGCGCAATTCCCGCAGTGGGCGGAGCTGCCCATCACACCGGTGGCGTCGGCGGGGACCGACAACGCGCTCTACCGGTTGGGCGAGAGCATGGTCGTGCGCCTGCCGCGCATCGCCTGTGCCTTCGGGCAGGTGGCGAAGGAGCAGCGTTGGCTGCCCTATTTAGCCCCGAGGTTGCCGCTTGCCATCCCCGTACCGCTGGCGATGGGTGCACCGGGCGCGGGTTACCCGTGGCATTGGTCCGTCTATCGTTGGCTGCCCGGCGAGAACGCCGACGTTGCGCCCCTCGCCGACATGCGCCGGGCAGCGACGGATCTGGCGTATTTTATCATGGCGCTGCAGCGCATCGACGCCACGGGCGGGCCGCCGCCGGGCGAGCATAACTCCGGGCGCGGCGTGCCGCTGGGTACACGCGACGCCTACACGCGCGCCGCTATCGCCGAGCTGGACACGCGGCGCGACGTCGAACCGCTCGACTTGGACGCCGTGACCGCGGCGTGGGAGGCGGATAGCCGCGCGCCCGCCTGGTCGCGCCCGCCGGCCTGGTTGCACGGCGATATCCAGGCTGTGAACTTGCTCGTCGAGCAGGGGCGGTTGACAGCAGTGATCGATTTCGGCTGTCTGGGCGTGGGCGACCCCGCTTGCGACCT
>JBBSBO010000432.1:0-3533 GCA_038251215.1 Caldilineales bacterium | reverse complement strand
TAGGCGGGCGCGTGAACGCCGAAGTCGTCACGCGCGCCCGTCACCGCCATCAGTGCGTTGAACGCGCCCAGGTCGTCCAGGCTCGCCTGGCGCACGCGCACGCCTTTGCGCTACGCCAGCCGCACGTTATAGCGCCACTTGCTCTTCATGCGCTGCAAGATAGTCTCCTCGTCCGCGCGAATGTCGAGGAGCACTGTGCTGCGCGGTTGGATGGACTGGCGGCTGGGCGCAAAGCCATAGCTCGCCAGCCGCGCCCGATTCAAGCCGGAATCGGGCAGTTCCGGCTCGACTTTGAGCACGGCCGCGCCCAGCCGCCGGCACTCACGCTGCATGGCATCGAGCAGCGCGCTCGTCAGAGGGACATCTTCCCAATCGGTCAGCGGTCCTTTGGGCGTATACGCGATGCGCAGCCGCGCCACCCGGCGCGTGAGAATTGACGCTCCCGCCGCGATCTCGCCGTCCGCGTGGAAGAGCACGACGCGCGCCGGCTGCCAGGCGAACCGGCTCTTGAGCGCAGCCCAGCCGCTGCACTGGAGCAGGTGCGCCTGTGCGTGTGCATGCACAAACGCGTCCCAGGCGGCATCGTCCACCGAACCGGACATGTATTTTGAGCTAGCAGACTGCGGGCTTGCGGGCTGTGGCCCGCCAACTGTATCAGGCATGGGGGATATGATAACATACCTGGGCAGAGCCAGGGACAAACGCCTGCCCGTCGAGCCATCCGCCCTGCCAGCCAACAAGGATCGCGCCATGATCGCCGGCGAATCTCGCCCGCAGCCATCGCAGATGATCGAATCCGTGCCCAACTTCTCCGAAGGACGCCGCCCGGAGGTGGTCGCCGCCATCGTCGCGGCGATCCGGGCGCCCGGCGTCCTGCTGTTGGATGCGAGCAGCGACTGGGACCATAACCGCAGCGTGGTAACGATTGCAGGCCCGCCGGATGCCGTGTTGGAAGGGCTGTTCCGCGCCGCTGCTACGGCTGCCGAGCGCATCAACCTCTTCGAGCAGCGCGGCCAGCATCCTCGCCTGGGGGCGACGGATGTGATCCCACTCGTGCCGATCCGCAACATCACGCTGGCGCAGTGCGCCGGCCTCGCCGCGCAGTTGGGCGAACGCATCGGCCGCGAGCTGGAGCTGCCCGTCTACCTGTACGAGGCCGCCGCGCGTCTGCCCGAGCGACGCAACCTGGCTGACGTACGCAAAGGCGAATTCGAGCGGCTGGTACGCGAGATCGCCACGCCGGACCGCGCGCCCGATTTTGGCCCTGCGCGCGTTGGTCCCGCCGGGGCCGTGATCGTCGGGGCGCGCCAGTTCCTGATCGCCTATAACTTCTTTCTAGAGAGTGACGACCTCGCACTGGCAAAGGCCATCGCCCGGCGCATTCGCTTTCGCGACGGCGGGCTGCCTGCGGTCAAGGCGCTGGGCCTGTTGGCGGACAGCCGCGCCCAGGTCAGCGTCAACCTCGTCGACCACACACAGACGCCGCTCTATGCAGTGATGGACGCGGTGACGCGTTTGGCGGCAGAGGCCGGCACGGCGGTCGAGCGCACGGAGTTGATCGGCTTGATCCCCGAGGAGGCCATGCTTAAGGCTGCGGCACACTACCTGAAACTGCCAGGCTTCAGTCGGCTGCGCGTGGTGGAAAACGCCATTCAGGCGGCAAGCGAAGAGGAAACAGGGCAAGAATAGGAATCACACGTCAGGCGGCGTCACACTCTGAACGCCTACCAGCCGCGCGGCACGGGGAAACATCGAAAAGGCTGCTGCGCGGCGAACAAGTCCCAGATCTGCGCCATCTGCTCGACCGTCTGCGCGGGCCGGCCCGCCATCTCGAAGCCGCGGTGCTCGCCCCGCGTCACGTTGCGCGGCTGCCAGCCGGTGGCGCGGCAGTAATTATAGTAGTCCGCAAAGGTGCGATAGGCAACCTGCATACCGAACTGCTCCGGCTGCAGGCTCATGGGAGACATGGGGTCGAGCGTATGGCATGGGTTCAACATGCGCAGCAAGTGGCTGGGATAGACCTGGCCCACGGCCTGAGCAAGCTCCAGCGTGCGCTTGAAGGTCTTGAAGCTTTCACCCGGCAAGTTGAGCGAAAAGTAGACGAAGATCGGTATGTCGAAGCGTTTCATGTCTTCCAACATGCGCAGGAAGCGAGCGTTGGTATAGAACTTGCCGTTGAGCCGGCGCACTTCTTCGTCGCCGGAAAGCGGCGAAATCGCCACCTCGGTGTTTTCCATGTCCGCCGTGGCGCTGAATTCTTCGATGAATTCGCGCGAGGGTAGTTGGAAGAACTCGTTGTAAATGCCGATCTTGATGGCCTTTTGGCGCAGCAGCCGGAAAAGCGTCTGCCACCACTCCGGGCCGAAGGTGGCGGGGTCGAGCGACAGCGCCACCTGGCGATAACCGGCATCGCGCAGGCGGCGAATGTCCTCGACGACGGCGGCGGCGTCGCGCATGACGTAGCCGGCGCGCCCCGCCAGCTCACTATGCGAATGCTTGCCGCCGCCGCAATAGATGCAGTTGAAGACGCAGCCCCGCCCTATCGTCAGCCAATGCCCGCGCACCTCCGGGTTCTGCAGGCGGATCAGCCCGGCGCCCGAGTATTGGATCGCCCCATAGGCCGCCGCGTGCAACAGCCAGTCGGTACTCACGAAGTCGAGCCGTTCCAGGTCCTCCGGCGCGGCGAAATAGGAGCGCGGGTTCTGCGCCACGCTCGCGCCTTCTCGCCGCACCAAGTTGGGGATAGCAGCTAAATCGACATCACCCGACCCCTCGCCGCCTGACCCACTGCCCAACACATAGCGCGCCAGTTGGCGCAGCGGCTCTTCGGCATCGCCGCGGATGGCGTAATCCACCGCGGCGTGACTGCGCAAGATCTCCTCGGCGAAGTTGGACGTGGTCAGCCCGCCGATGACGGTAACCGCATCCGGCCACACCGACTTGACCAGGCGCGCCACATCGATAGCGCCGAAGCAGTGTTCATACCAGTGGAGGTCGATCAACACCATCTTCGTCGGGGATTGGCCGGCAAGCCAGCGCCGCAGGCTGAAATCCGGCTGCAGCGTCAGCTCCAGGGGCAGGTTTAGCCCCGCCGCCTGCCAACCCTCGGCGCGCAACAGGTTGACCAGCCCCACGACCCCCACCGGGATGAACGGATAAGGCGCGCAGGCAATGAACTTGTCATAGCGCGCGTCCGCCTCTTGCTTGGCGGGATGAATATAGAGAATATCCAAAGCAACCCCTGACCCGACGCTATGTCCAGAAGGGCGCGTCGGCCTGCTCCTGAATTACGATGTTCTGCAAGAATTTGACGGCCTTCTCAAAGCCCTCGCGATTGGACATCAAACCGTCCTCGTGTTCGATTGAGAGCGCGCCGTCATAGCCCACCAGGCGCAGGTCGCTCACGATGTCGCGCCAGGTGTCCTCGCCATGCCCATAGCCCACCGTGCGGAATATCCAACTACGCTTGCTGAACTCGCGATACGAGGTGGTGTCCAGCACGCCGTTGATGCCCGTGTTGATGGGGTCGATGC
>JBBSBO010000431.1:0-3547 GCA_038251215.1 Caldilineales bacterium | reverse complement strand
TATTGGGCAAGTTGGGCCGATCCGCAGTATAATTCCACGTCGCAGGCGCTTGCTCCCAATGCTGCGGCGGCTTTTCTAGCCTACGACGCGGCGTGCCAAGCCCTAGAGAGCCTGTCCGGCACGCTCACAACGTCGCCCCGGCCGCGGTCACTGCACATCTATCGTGTATTGCCCAGCGGCGAAAGCCAAGCGGCTGGGAGCGAAGCGGAAAACAAGTAGCCGTCGCTCTGCGGAGCTTCGTCAACCGTCATCTGCTTTGCATCATTCGCATACTGTCATTCGCATCCGGTCGCTCACAACTAGACTGCCAACCAAAGCTATGCGCATCCTAGAACTCTGCTGGGAATATCCCCCCTATATCGTCGGTGGTCTGGGCCAACACGTATCGGGGCTGATCCGCAACTTGGGCGGACAAAACACGACCTTCGGTCAACTCCAGGTAAAAGTCGTCACCACGCGCTACGCCGCAGGCGTCGAGTTGGAAAACGACAGCGGCAGCTTGACTGTGTATCGCGTCAACCTGCCGCCGCTCGACGCGCAAGACCATTACAATCACGTCATCGCCAGCAACGACATTTTGCAGGACTTCGCCGCCGAGTTGATCCGCGATGAGCCGATCCAGCTCATCCACGTCCACGACTGGCTGATGGGCGCCGCGGGCATTGCGCTGAAGAATAAGTTCAAACTGCCGCTCGCCGTCACCATCCACGCCACCGAGCGCGGGCGCCAGCAGGGCACGCTCGTATCCTCCGCCAGCCGTCAGATCGACGAGTTGGAGCAGCGCCTGTGCCACGAGGCCTGGAAGGTCATCGTGTGCAGCGACTACATGGCCTCGCAGCTGAGCGCCTCGTTCGGCACGCCTGCCGACAAAATGGCGATCATCCCCAACGGCATCGACATCGACGCGCTGCAAGTCGGCACGGAGGAAGAAATCGCCGCACTGCATCGCCAGGTTGCCCCGAACGGCGAGCGCTTGCTCTTTTATGTCGGGCGCATTGTCCACGAGAAAGGCGTGCATGTTCTGATCAACGCCATGCCCGCCATCCTCGCCGAATATCCCAATACGCGCTTATTCATCGCCGGCAAGAACGGGCGCAGTCTGGCGCCGCTGGCTCACTCGCTGGGCATCCAACACGCCGTGCAGTTTCTCGGCTTCATCTCGGACCGCCGGCGCGACTTGCTCTACCAGACGGTGGACGCGGCTGTCTTCCCCAGCATCTACGAGCCGTTCGGCATCGTGGCCCTGGAGGCGATGGCGCTAGGCTGCAACGTGATCGCAAGCGACGTGGGCGGCCTCAGCGAGGTGGTTCATCATCTACGCAATGGCCTTACTGTCTTCCCCAATAACCCAGAGAGCATCGCCTGGGCCGTGCATGAACTGTTCTCGGACCCGGCAGCCGCAGCCGAACGTCGCCGCTTGGCGCGCGAAGAAGTGCGCAGCCTCTACGGCTGGCCCGGCATCGCGCAGCAGACCGCCCAGCTGTTTGAGACGATCATCCTCGAAAGACTCGTCACCAACTGGTAGGACAGGCGAATACCAACAGGTTAGTCTACGGGCGTTATCCGTTCGTAGACCACCGGCAGCGGCGAAACCGGTCCCTCGGCCAATGTGTAGGCGGCTGCAATTTGAGCGGCGGCGGCTTCGCCGGCTTCGCGGCCCGCAGCGTAGACAGTACACAGCGGCTCGCCCTGCTCCACGCGGCTGCCCACCTTGACATGCAGGATCACGCCCACGCTGCGGTCAATTTCCTCGCCCTTCTTGCGCCGGCCCCCGCCCAGTTCCACCACAGCCAGGCCCACCCTGCGGCTGTCGATGGCGGCTACACTTCCGGCCCGCGGGCTGCCCACGTCCACGCGAACGTCCGCCACGCGCAGCGCGCTCGGATCGTCTACCTGGCGCACGTCGCCGCCCTGCGCGGCCACAAAAGCGCGGAACTTGGCGAAGGCGGCCCCGCTGGCGATCGCCTGCGCCGTCTGTTGCGCGGCGGCCCGGCGCGCCTGCTCCGATGACTCCCGGCTGCCCAGCATCACCATCTCCGTCGCCACGGCATCCACCAGCCGGCGGAAATCCTGCGGCCCGCCCCCGTGCAGCGTCTCAATCGCCTCGCGCACTTCCAGCGCATGGCCTACGGCATTGCCCAGCGGCTGATCCATCTGCGTGATCAGTGCGGTGACCGCGCGGCCGGCATGCGCGCCGATAGCGGTCATCAGCCGGGCGAGGGCGCGCGCCTCGTCGAGCGTCTGCATAAACGCGCCGGAGCCGCACTTCACATCCAACACAATGGCGTCGGCGCCGGCGGCGAGCTTCTTACTCATGATGCTGGCTGCGATCAGGGGCAGGCTGGGCACCGTCCCCGTCACATCGCGCAGAGCGTAAAGGATCTTGTCCGCAGGCGCGAGATTCGCCGTCTGCGCGGCGACCACCAGGCCCACGGCTTGCAGTTGGCGGCGAAACTGCGCTTCGTCCAGTTCGGCGCTCCAGCCGTCAATGCTCTCCAGCTTGTCAATCGTGCCGCCGGTAAAGCTCAGCCCGCGTCCGCTCATCTTGCCCACCGGCAAGCCGCAGGCCGCCACGATCGGACCCACCGCCAACGTCGTCTTGTCGCCCACGCCGCCGCTGGAATGCTTGTCGACGATCACCGCGCCCGGGGGCAGGCTGTCATGCAAGTCAAGCTGGTCGCCGCTCTGTGCCATAGCCATCGTCAGCGCGCCCGTCTCGGCGTCGGTCATGCCCTCGAAATAGACGGCCATCGCCCACGCTGCGATTTGATAGTCGGGGATCTCGCCCGACACGATGCCCCCCACAAAATAGCGCAGTTCATCCGGCGTCAGTTCATGGCCGTCGCGCTTCTTGATGATGATGTCCACTGGGTTCATAGCGGCGTTCTGCCCTGTGCGTTGCATGCTCGATTGGCATGGTCGGTTGGAATTGGCGGCGTAGCGCGGCGCATAGACCGCCCGCCGCGTCATTATGTCCAGTATATCATGCCGCTCGTGCGCCCCAAAGCAAGCGCCCGCCTGGCGCAAGTGGCGCGATTGGCGCGGCCCTGGTACAATCGGGCACTCGCGCGGCGGCAGGCGTCGCGCGCCGCAAAGGAAATTGAGCAGGCGCTATGACAGCAAGCGTACAGATTATCGGCGGCGGTTTGGCCGGCTGCGAAGCGGCCTGGCAGCTGGCGGAGCGCGGCCATGCCGTGCGCCTCTTTGAGATGCGCCCGCAGCAGCCGACCGCCGCCCACACCAGCGACCGCCTCGCCGAGTTGGTGTGCAGCAATTCGATGGGCAGCACGCTACCCGACCGCGCCCTCGGCATCCTCAAGCAGGAGATGCTGGAGATGGGCAGCCTGATCATCCGCATAGCCTTAAGACACGCGCTGCCCGCGGGCAGCGCCTTGGCCGTCAGCCGCGACGACTTCGCCGCTGAAGTGACCGCGACGATCCAGGGCCATCCCCACATCACCGTCGTGCGCGAGGAAGTGAGCGAAATCCCCGACGGCCCCGCCATCATCGCCAGCGGCCCGCTCACCAGCGAGCGCCTCACGCGCCG
>JBBSBO010000430.1:0-3552 GCA_038251215.1 Caldilineales bacterium | reverse complement strand
TGGATGACGATTAGTATGGTTTTCCTCCTCTCAGTGATTAATGCCTACGCCATCGGCGTGACGGACGGCGGGCATAAGTTAAAAATGACATACTATCTTTCCATCATGCTCTTTGTCGCAGGCATCTGCCTGGTGATCGCGCCGCCGATGGTAGAAGGGATCATGTAAATGATTGCTGCACCCGACAAACGTTTGTTGCGCGTCCATGCGCGTTCGGTCACGGAACTGCTGGCGGCGAGCGCCTTGCCGGCTTTGCTCTCGCTGTGGTACTGGCGGGGCTGGGCGCAAGATGTGGCCCAACCTGTGGGCGAACTGCTTCCGGGTGTGCTGCTATCGCCGTCGCTGGCATTGACGCTGGCTGTTTCGGAATATCTGTTGATTCTGGCTTTTCTATTGAGCGTGCTGCCCGTGGAATGGTGGCTGCTCAGCGAGACGGCTGGAGGCCGCAAGGCGTTGACGCCGATGATGCGTGTGGCGCGCCGCATGCGTGTGACCATGCATGCGGTGACAGCCGAAGCGCCTTCTGCAGACGAAACGCTCCTAGATGTGGGAGGCGAACCGCTCGTCAAGCCGGCTGTGGGAGAGGCAACATCCGCTCCAGGAAACCAGGCCGCAAGCGACAGCGCCGGTGGACAGCAGGCCCAGAGCGCCGCAACGCCAGGTGCAGCTCAGCCGGCAGCGGCAGGCAATACACCCGCGCCAGAGGGCGCAACCCAGCCAAACGCCGCCCAGCCCAACGCCGCTCAGCCCAACGCCGCTCAACCCAACGCGGCCCAGCCCAACGCGGCCCAGCCAGACGCCGCTCAGCCAAACGCAGCCCAGCCCGGCGCGCCGGCTCCCGCCGGTCAAACACCAGCCGAGTTACTCGCCGAGATCACGCCGGAGGAAGAGGATATTACCGACCTCGCCAGCCTCACCGACGTCTCCAGCATACTCAACGACGCCTTTGGCGACAGCGGTACGGTAGACCCTCTCATTCAAGCGATAAGCGAGCGTCTGCCCGCCGTCGACGTCTATGCTCTTCTGATGTTGGAGTATCAAATTTACAAAGAAATGACGGGCAAATTGCAGCCGCCGCGGCGTGCTTTGCCGTCCCCACAACGCAAAACCGCACACCAAACTAGGTCGCAGAGCATCGCCCGCGCCGCCTAATACTCAGGTGTGCGCTCGGAATCAGTTAGATGCGTCGGTGGAGACGCGGCGCAGGGCGAAGATTGCCGCGCCGATCACGAGCAGGATGAGCAAGCCCGCCAGGATAAAGGGCATAAAGCGGCGCAGCGGCGAGGCCGTTGGTTCGCCTTCGCCCGCCAGGGCCAAGTCGCCGATGGTGGCGTCCGTGCCATCCGCGGCGGCGCTCCCGTCGAGGCTGCCGCTCAGCGGCTCGGCGGCGGCTACGGCTGCCGGCTCCGCCACCACCAGGGTGGGCAGCGGCGGCATCGCCCACGTGGGCGTGGCGCTGGGCAGCGTGGGCGAGGGCGTCGCGCCCGGCCGCGGGATAGAGGTGGCAGGCGGAACTTGGTTGCCGCGGATGTCCAGCTCGCAGGCCAAGCCGTCGCCGTCGGCGTCGAGGTTGTGGATGTCGAAGCCCACCGTAACGCGGCAGTGCGTGAAGCAGGCCTGCGCCGCCGACCACGAGACAAAGCTGTCGCACGTATACAGCGGCTGCGTGCAGTCGCACATCTCGCCGGCGGCGGCGCCCACCCAATAGGGGGTGGGGATGGGCAAGGTCGCCGCGGGCGACACGGCCGCGCCGGTGGCGGGCGCCGCGGGCTGGAAGGGGGAGAGCAGCGGTCGCGACGAATCCGCCGCGGCGGGCGGACAAGCCAGCGCCGAGATGCCGTCCACATACATGCCCAGATAGCCGCCCTCGCCGTCGTTGTTGACGCTGAGGCGCAGCAGCACGGTGTTCCCCGCCCAGCGGCTCAGGTCGAGCTGCGCCGTCAGCCATTGGTCCAGCGCCAGTTGGCTGCTCAGCGCGCTATCGAGCACGCGCCCGCTCTCCGGGTCGATGATCTGGATCGCCTGGCGGTCGGCTGCGCTGGGCGTGCCGGCGCCGGTGGGATAATAAGCATACGAGAGCGTAATCGAGGCGCTTTCGGCGGGCAGGGTGATGAGCTGCTCGACGGCGGAGATCGAGGGGCCGCTGGGCGGCTCGGCCGCGCCCAAAAAGATCGAGCGCTCGCTGCCGGCGAAGGTGTTTTCCGTGGCGTAGCGGGGCAGCGCCGCGCCCGGGAAAAAGCTCCAGCCCAGCCCGCTCACCTCGAAATCGCCGTTGGTGGCGAGTTCGCGGCATTGCGCGAGCGACTGATAGTCCGCGGCGGCGCGCAAGCTCGGCGCGGCCAAACAGAGCAGCAGCGTCGCCATGACCGCGGGCAAGACGCAGGTGGCTCCCCGGCGCAGCAAGCCGGCTGCCCTAGATTTTCGCCGCTCGGGACGCACGCTTAAGCGATGCACTGGGCGCAAAATGTCCTGACGTGAATATACCTTCATGCGTCGGTATTTGTTAACTTGTATTGAGCTTCCTGCAAGGCCGGAAACCGAGGGCCTACGCTCCGCTGGGCGGCTTGAACGCGCCGGCGATCACGAAGGCGGCGAAGCCGATAATGCCCAGGATGCCGAGCATGACGGCCGCCGTGAAGAGCCTGCCCAGCCACAGCCGGCTTTGCGACTCTGGGGCCTCGGTGGTCTCGCGCCCGGCTAGCGCCGAGCGCAGCGCCTTGGCGCCGGCTTCGGCCAGGGGCGGTGAGTCGGTCGGCTCGAGCGTCGCGCCCGCCTTAGCCCCGGGCGTGCCCGCTGTGCCGGCGGCGCTCTCGGTGAGGTCCCCGCTTAGGTTGCAGGCCAAGATTGACACGTTATCCACCACCATCGCCGACCTGCCGCCCACGCCGTCGTTGTTGACGGCGAAGACCAGGCGGATCGGTTGTCCCGCCAGCGCGGTGAGGTCGTAGGTCTGCGCCAGCCATTGGACATCACTTTGTTCACTGTCTGGCCCGGCGTCTGCTTCGCTGCCTTGCTGGATGCCCAGCGCGCGCCCGGCGAACTGCCCGGTGGCGGCGTGGTAGATGTCCACATACTGAAAATCGCCGGGGCCGGGGTCCGCCTCGGACAGCGGGACGTAGCGGAACGACAGCATGATGTTGCTGACGTCTTCGGGCAGGGCAATGAACTGGTCGATGGCGCTGAGGTGCTGGGCGTTGGTTTCGTCGATCAAGCCCAGGCGCAGGGCGCGCGCGCCGCCGTCGAAATGCAGCGTCGTCGTGTAGAAGGGCTGCGGGTCGGCGCCGATCAAGTTCCAGCCCAGCCCCTCGGCTTCAAAGCCGCCGTTGTTGACCAACTCGACGCATTCCGCCGGCCCTACGACGGGCGCGGGCGCGGGCAGGCTGATCGTCGGCGTGAAGACGTCCGCATTGCTCACCTGCGCCGTGCGCGTTATTTCGCTGAACATGAGCGTGAAGCCCGCCGCGGGCGAACGGCCCTGCGGCGCGCCGCCCGCCCAAATGCCGCGCCCCGCCGCCACGGCTTCGGCCTCGGCCTGCGCCAGGAGGTCCTGAT
>JBBSBO010000429.1:0-3552 GCA_038251215.1 Caldilineales bacterium | reverse complement strand
CGCTTTAGCCCCTGGCTATATGTATGCGTCTTCCTGCTGGCGCTCTTCCTCGGCTTCGGCAAGCGCCGGCATGAGATTACGCTGCTGGCGGATGAAGCGCGCAATCATCGCGCCGCGCTCGAGCAGTATAACCTGCCCTTTCTGGACCAACTGATCGGCATGGTGACGACGAGTACGCTGATCGCCTACACGCTCTACAGCTTTGAGGCGACGACGGCGCTGGCGGGCGATGGGCGCATGTTGCTGACCACGCCCTTTGTCTTCTATTTCCTGGCGCGCTATCTCTATTTGATCCACGTGCGCAAGCTGGGCGGCGCGCCGGACGAGTTACTGCTGCAAGACAGGCCGCTGTTGATCAATACCGTGCTGTGGGCGCTGTCGGTGGTGGCGCTGATCTACGTGGCGTGAGAAGTTCGCATGCATGAGAAAAACGAAGGCATCGGCGCAAGTTGACTTCCCCTGCGCCAATGCCTTTGTACGTTGCCTGTTGTGCATTATGGCACGCGTGTCATGCCCCGCGTGCTATTCTTCTTGGACAAATGTAGACCAGTGGCCTTCCATGCCGTCTTCCGTCACGCCATAGAAGACGCGCACCTGGCCGCTCTCGCGCAGGGCGAGGTCGTAGCGACGTTTGCCCGCGCGCGTTTCGACGTGTACCAGGCCGATCTCGCCTTTCCACTGCACCTTCGTCGGGTCGACGGGGTCGTCCTCGACGCGTTGGATGGCGTAGTTCCACAGCTTGCGTGCGCCCTTGCGCGTGACATTTTTGATCACGCGGCCGTTGCGCATGTCGCGGATGCTGTGGACCATAGCTCCGTTGCGATCCTCGCTCTCCACGATTTCCACGCCGATTTGCGGCAGGTAGAAAGCGTCTTCCGTGTCCTGCGCTTTGGCGGGCTGCGGCGTGGAGGAGCCGCGACTATTGCGGCTGCGCCCGTTGTTGCGTGAGGAAGAGCGCCCCGAACTCCCGCTGGATGAGCGGCTGGAGCCGCTCGAGCCATTGGCGCCGCCGGTGCGGCCCCCGCCGCCGGACTGCTCGTCCAGCGATTCGGAGACCAACGCGATCAGCTCGTCGCGCACGGCGATGGAGCTATCGGTCTCGTCGCGCACGTAGTATTTGTACTCGTCGAGGCAATAAGGCCGGTCGGGTCCTTTGGGGACCTGGATGCGCAGCACCTTGGCGCCTTCGCTCTGCACCGTGTCGAAGCGGACGTCGAGCGGCGGCGTCAGGCGTTCGTTGAGCGCATCGAGGATGGCCTGCTGCGTTTCCGTCGGGCGCGTCAGGCCGGTGGGCTTGGCCTTGCGGTTGTTCGCTCCTACATAGATGTTGCCGCCCAGGGTGTTGGCAAAGGCGCAGACATCGCTGAGGATGGCGGTGAGGCGTCCGGTGCGCTGGTCGGCCGACTCGTGAAAGCTCTGCACAATGCTCGGCCCCTCTTCGCGCGCGGCAGCCAGGGAATCGAACGGCTTATCCACGGGACGGCACGGGCGCGTGCGGTCGAACTGTTTGCCGCGCAGGACGGCGGCCAGCGCCTCGTAGGTCGGCTCGTCGAGCAGCAGCTCGGTGGACCGGTCGCCGATGCCCAGACGCTTGGGGTTCTTGGGGTCGGCTACCAGGCGATGCGCGTCGCTGCCCTGGATGCAGTGCATACGTCGCGCGTACTCAATCTTGCTGCCGTTGAAGAAGCGCGCGGTCGAGCGGCTGGCGCGATCGAGGTCGGTGACCTCCATCGCATCCAGGTTCACGTCTTGTGTATACGCGATCTTGGTTTGGCCGCCGAACGGGAAATTACGCATGGCTACGCCATGCGTGCTGTTGGCGTGGGCCGCGATGACCAAGCCGCCCGCTTCATGAATGAGGCGGTAGGCGGTGAGGACGTCGGTGCTCGCGCCGGTTTCGGTTGACCCGTTGTCCAGCTTGTCGGCCGGGACGTTGAGGGTCAGCAGGACATGCTCCAGATGACGGATCGATGTTTCCGGGGGAAACAGCGCCAAAATGTGGAAGCCAAATGTGGCCGTAAATTCAAAGCCGGGTATGACCAAAACCTGGTTGGCTAACTCGCGCCACTCGGCCAAATGCTTCCGTTCCTCATCGGTCAATCTGCCTGCGGACTCTAGGCTGGTCAGCCATTCAATTTCACGGCGGATGGCTCCGATGCCTGCGACGGTGTTGTGGTCGGTAATGGCCACGATGTCGAGGTCTTGTTTGGCTACGGCCCGCATCCATTCCAGGTAGGTGATTTGCGGGTTTTCGTAGTCACTCGAAGCCGGGCTGTGCAAGTGCAAATCGGCTTTATACCACTTGCGTTGCCCCTTGCCGTTATCGGCTGACGGCGCACCATTTTGAGCCGTCTGGCGACTGTTATTCGGTTTATGTCTTCTACTCACAGAGTTTCAACTCCACTCCTTTCCAAGTAAAACGCCTTGGATTAAACGTGTGTCTACTTGACACGGAAGTTATTATACATGTTTGTCATAAAATTGTGCAATACGCCGTAACCTAATATGCAATTCTGCTCAGGCTTGACGTGTTGCCCTGGCGCCGGCTCGCTAGGCGACCGCCACGGATTCGCCCATCTCGCCCGCGTTTTGCAGGCCGTTATCGTCGCCGGGGAGATCGTCCGCCGGGGCCAGCGCTGCGCGGAGCACCTCATCCATGGTGTCGACCAAGATGAACTCTATCTGCTCGCGCACGGTCTGCGGCACATCGTCCAGGTCGGCTTCGTTGTGTTTGGGCAGGATCACGCGGCGCAGGCCAAAGCGCGCCGCCGCCAGGACTTTCTCTTTGAGGCCGCCGATAGGCAGCACCTTGCCGCGCAGCGTGATCTCGCCGGTCATGCCGGTGTAGGGCTGCACGGGGCGGCCCGTGAGCAGGCTTGCCAGCGCCGTCGCCATGGTGATGCCCGCGCTGGGGCCGTCCTTGGGGATGGCGCCGGCGGGGATGTGCAGGTGGATGTCCGACTTGCGGAAGAAGTCCGGGTCGATGCCCAGTTCGGCGGCGCGACTGCGCACGTAGCTGAGCGCGGCCTGGGCGCTCTCCTTCATGACGTCGCCCAGTTGCCCGGTGACGATAAAGCCCTTCTCACCGGGGACGCGCGTCGCCTCGAAGAACATGATGTCGCCGCCGGTCATCGTCCAGGCCAAGCCCACTGCTACGCCGGGCAGCTCGGTGCGTTCGGTGATCTCTTCGCTGTGGAACTTGCGCCGGCCCAGGTATTGCGGGATGGACGCCAGGTCGACAATGGTCTGTGGCGCGGCTGTGCCGGCCGCGACCTGGGCCGCGATCTTGCGGCAGATCTTGCCGATCTCGCGTTCCATGTTGCGTACGCCCGCCTCGCGCGTATAGCCCTCGATGACTTCGCGCAGGGCGACCTCGTCGATCTGCACCTCGCCCGGCTTGAGGCCGTTCTCCCTGATCTGGCGCGGGATCAGGTAGCCCTGTGCGATCTTGACCTTCTCGTCCTCGGTGTAGCTACTGAGGTGGATGATCTCCATGCGGTCTTGCATGGGCGCGGGCACGGTGTCCAGCACGTTGGCCGTGGTGATGAACAT
>JBBSBO010000428.1:0-3556 GCA_038251215.1 Caldilineales bacterium | reverse complement strand
GTTGCCGCGACCATCGTCTTGACCTTGCTGTTCGTCCTTGCGCTTGGCGCCTGCACGCCGGCAAGCCCCGCCGGCACGGACGCGCCCGCCTCGTCAGCAGCCCTCACAGAAGCGCCGGCAGCCGAAGCGATCCTCGTGCGCGCCATGACCTCCGAACCCGCACAGATCGACCCGCAAGGCCCGCCCAGCGCCGGCCTCAGCCTGATCATGCCCTACCTCTTCGATACGCTGGTGGCGCGCGATGTCGACAACACCGTGCTGCCCTTCTTGGCCGAAAGCTGGACCGTGGCGGACGACGGCCTCAGCGTCACCATGAACCTGAAACCGGGCGTCACCTTCCAAGACGGCACGCCGCTCAACGCCGAAGCCGTGCGCTTCACCTTCGAGCGCTTCAAGACCTCCGGCATGCGTTCGCCCATCTACGGCAGCATCCAAGAGATCGACTCCATCGAAGCGCTCGACGACCTGACTGTGCGCTTCAACTTTGCTCAGCCGGCCGCCAACTTCTGGAGTACGCTGACCATGCCCTACGCAGGCATCATCAGCCCCGCTTCGGCCGAGAAGTTCGACAGCACGGGCGAAGGCTACCTGATCGGCACGGGCGACTTTATCCTCGACGACTGGCAGGCCGGGCAGTCCATCACCCTGCGCCGCAACCCCGACTACAACTGGGGTCCGCCCATGGTGGACAACAAGGGTGCACCGTATCTGGATGCGCTGCTCTTCAAGGTCATCCCCGACGCCGCCACCCAGTTGGCCGCGCTGGAAGCGGGCGAAGTCGACGTGATCTTCATCAACGAACCGGCGCACTGGCAGAAGCTCGCCGAAGACCCGCAGGTCGAACTGGAAAGAACCGTGCTCAACGGCCTCGTCTATCTCGGCTTCAACAACGCCCGCGCGCCCTTCGACGACCCCGCCGTGCGCCGCGCGCTGTCCCATGCCGTGGACAAACAGCAGATTCTCGACCTAGCCCTGGGCGGCCTCGGCCAGATCGCCTTTGCCCCGCTGCCTACGACGCTCCCCGGCTTCGACCCGTCGCTGCAGGAGTTTGAAATCGCCTTCGACCCCGAAGCCGCCAAAGCTATGCTGCAAGAGGCCGGCTTTACGCCCACAGCCGACGGCGGCTGGGAGCGCGACGGCCAAGTCCTGCAAGGCCGCCTGCTCACCTCCACCCGTGCGCCCAACGAGACCATCGCCACCGTCTTGCAGAGCCAGCTCGCCGCCATCGGCGTGCCCATCGAAATTCAGCAGCTGGACTCCAAAGCCGTGATGGACGCCACCACACAGGGTGAGTTTGACCTGCTGCTGTGGCGCTACGAGTGGAACGACCCCGACGCGCTCAACATCTTCCTCGCCAGCGACCGCATCGGCTCCAGCAATCGCGTGGCCTACAGCAACCCGGAGGTCGACGCCATCCTGGCGCAGGCTGCCCACGAGATGGACCAGGACAAGCGCAATGCCCTCTATGTCGAGGCGCAGAAGATTATTCTGCAAGATGCGCCCTGGCAGCCGCTCTATAATCCTGTCGACGCCATGGCCATGAACCGGCGCGTCGAGGGCGTCGAGATCGGCTATATGGGCCGCATGCTCGTCAACGACGCCAAGATCAACCAAGCCGCAGCCGAATAGACGCCTTCCCAATGGCCTAGCGCATGTTCCAACACCTGATTCAGCGGCTGACGGCTGCAGCCCTTGTGCTGCTCGCCGTCAGCTTCGTTACCTATCTGATGCTCAACGCCGCCCCCGGCGACCTAGCCTTGACCCTGGTCGGCGAGAGCGCGTCGGAGGCGCAACTGGCCGAGTTGCGCCAGGAGTTGGGCCTCAATCAGCCGGTCGTCGTGCGCTATGCCCGCTACGTGCTGGGCATCGTTACGCGCGGCGACCTGGGCCGCTCCCTGCTCAGCAACCGCGACGTGACGCAGCTCATCCTAGAACGCCTGCCCTATACCATCGCCCTGGCGCTCACCTCGGTGGCCTTGGCAACAGCCACAGGCGTCACGCTCGGTTGGCTGGCGGTGCGCAACGTCGGCAAGTTCTGGGATACCGTGCTGATGAGCGTGGCGGCCCTCGGCGCAGCGCTGCCTACCTTCTGGGTGGCGCTCCTGCTGATCATGGCCTTCTCGCTGCGCCTGGGCTGGCTGCCCGTGGTGGGGGCCGACAGCGCCAAGCATCTCATCCTGCCCGCCGTGACGCTGGCGCTGCCTTCGGCGGCGGTGCTGGCGCGCCTGGTGCGTTCCAGCCTGCTTGACGTCATCGGCGCGGACTTTGTGCGCACCGCCTACGCCAAAGGCTTGGTGCAAAGCCAGGTGATGTGGCGCCACGTCATGCGCAACGCCGCCATTCCCGTCGTCACGCTGCTGGCGCTGCAACTGGGCTATCTGCTCGGCGGCGCCTTCATCGTCGAGACGATCTTCGGCTGGCCCGGCCTAGGCCGGCTCACCGTGCAGGCCATCTTCGACCGCGACTTCCCCGTCGTCCTGGGCGCCACGCTGATGATCGCAGCCATCTACATTGTGCTCAATTTCGTCACCGATCTATGCCAGGCTTGGCTGGACCCGCGCACCGGCGCCAGGGCGCTCTAGCATGCTCACGCATCCAGCCACGCAAGAGGTTGTCCCCGAAGCGCAAGCCAAAGCCCCGCGCCGCGCGCCTGCCGCGTCCACTGCGATCCCCTTCCGTCTGCGCGGGACTGCGCCCTGTCCCGCCCCACGCGCGTCCGCCGAGAGCCTGGCAACGCCTAAACATCGCCCGCTGCGCGCGCGCCTGCACTTTACGCCCAGCTTTTGGATCGGCGCCGTGCTGCTTGGCCTGGTAGCGTTTACCGCGCTCGCCGCGCCCTTGCTCGCGTTCTACGCGCCCGAAGAGTTGAGCGTGGCCGCGCCGCTGGCGCCTCCCTCTTGGCAGCACCCCTTCGGTTCGGATAACCTTGGCCGCGACCTTTTCAGCCGCGTGGTCTTCGGCGCGCGCATCGCCCTGGGCATGGCAATCACCGGCGTCGCCATCGGCGGAGCCATCGGCGTGAGCCTGGGCGTGCTTGCCGGCTACTATGGCGGCTGGGTGGACCGCAGCCTCTCGCGCATCATGGAAGTCTGGATTGCCTTCCCCGCCCTGCTGCTCGCCATCCTCGTCGTCGCCCGCCTGGGCGCGTCGTTGCAGAGTACGGTCTTCGCCCTCGGCATTGTCGGCGCGCCCGCCTACTTCCGCCTGGTGCGCAGCGGTACGTTCACCGCCAAGCACAGCCTCTTCGTCGAGGCCGCCCAGGCGACCGGCGCCTCGGACTTCCGCATCCTCTTCCGCCATGTCCTGCCCACGACGATCTCGCCCATCATCATCCTCGCCTCGCTGCGCTCGGGCCTGCTGCTGCTGGCGGGCGCGGGCCTCAGCTTTATCGGCCTGGGCGCGCAGCCGCCGCAGCCGGAATGGGGTGCGCTCCTGGCAGGCGGGCGCGCCTACCTCGACGCCGCGCCGTGGATGGCGATCTTCCCCGGCCTGGCCATCACCTTGACCGTCGTCGGCTTCAACCTCTTCGGCGACGGCCTGCGCGACGCGCTCGACC
>JBBSBO010000427.1:0-3557 GCA_038251215.1 Caldilineales bacterium | reverse complement strand
GCGGCGAGCGCGTCGACCAGGGCGTAGTTGCTGGAGGTGCGCCCCACGTTGATGGCGAGGGTGCCGTCCTCGCTCAGGTGTGCGCGCACCAACTCGAAGAACTCAACCGTGGTCAAGTGGAAGGGAATGTAGGGCGGGCGATAGGCGTCGACGGCGATCAGGTCGAAGCGCGTGTCGGGCGGTGTTTGCGCCAGCCAGGTGCGCCCGTCGGCGGCGACGGCGGTGAGGTTGGGCTGGTTCATGGCGAAATACTGACGCCCCACCTCGATGATTTCCGGGTCCAGCTCCACGCCGGTGATGGGGATTGGTCCGTAGATGTCGCTGAAGAGCTGGCTGACCGTGCCCGCGGCCAGGCCGATCAGCGCCATGCGATAGTCTGCATCGGGCAAGGCCGGGGGCGGGTTGAAGAAAGGCGCCAGCAGGAAGTAGTCCCAGATGCCCTGGCTGAGCAGCATGTCGGGGTGATAGACGCTGTGCAGGCCGATGCCTTCGTTGAGCTTGAGGTGATGCTCGCTGCCCCATTGGCGCACGACGATGTAGTTGTAGAGGCTTTCGTCCTCATACAGGATCGTCCCGGCGGCGCCGTCGTCCCAGCCGGCGCGCAGCGGGCCGCCGGGCTGCGTGGTCAGCGCCAGCGCCAGCACCAGGGCGAAGCCGCCCAGCGGAACCCAGCGATGGCGGGCGCGCAGGCTGCCCAGGCTGAGCATGGCGAGCAGGGTGAGCGCAAGCAGGTAGAAGGTCCAGCGCGTGCCAAAGGCGGGGATGAGCCACAGCACGGGCAGGAACGTGCCCAGCAAGCTGCCTGCAGTGGAGATGGCGTAGAGCCGGCCTGCGGTTCGACCGCCGGCGTCCACGCTGCGCAGGCTCAGGCGCATGGCCCACGGGCCGGTCGTGCCGAGCAGGATGCCGGGGATGCTGAAGAGCAGCAGCACGGCGACCAGCGCCGCGCCCAGCAGTCCCACGGAGAGTTCGGACATGCCGGTGACGGCGAGGCGCAGCACGGGCCGGCTGAGCGCGGGAGCCAACGCCACGCCGATGGCCGCCAGCGTGAGGGTGATGTCCAGCTCGCGGCGCCGCGGGTAGCGGTCGGCCAAGCGCCCGCCCAGCCAGGCGCCCAGCGCCAGGTAGAGCAGGATCAGGCCGATGAGAGCGGCCCACACGATCTGATTGTTGCCGAAGGCCGGCTCCAGCAGGCGCGACGCGGTCAACTCCATGCCAAGCGTCACCGCGCCGCTGGTGAAGACGAGCCAGGGCAGGGAGTCTATGCGGCGCATTTAGGGAATGAGCAGGACCTTGCCCTTGGTCTGCCGTCCTTCCATGTAGCGATGCGCGTCCGCAGCCTGGGCCAGCGGGAACTGCTTGTCGATGCGCACCTCCAACTCGCCCGCCAGGATCCAGCCGAAGACATCCTCGCTGCGCGCCAGCAGCTCGGCGCGGGTGGGGACATAGGCGCCCAGGCTAGGGCGCGTGAGGAAGAGCGATCCCTTCTGGTTGAGGATCTGCGGGTCGAAGGGAGGCACCGGGCCGCTCGCCTGGCCGTAGAGCACTAGGTAGCCGCGCGGCCGCAGGCTGTTCAGGCTTTGCTCGAAGGTGGTTTTGCCCACCGAGTCGTAGACTACGTGGACGCCGGCGCCGCCGGTGAATTCTCGGACCTTATCGTCGAAGCTGGTTTGCGTGTAGAGGATGACCTCATCGGCGCCGGCAGCGCGCGCCAGTTCGGCCTTCACCTCGGTCGAGACGGTCGCCGCCACCCAGCCGCCCGCGCGCTTGATCATCTGCACAAGCAGATGGCCGACTCCGCCTGCGGCCGCGGTGACCACGGCGGTATCGCCCGTGTGGATGGGGTAGGTGCTGTGGCAGAGATAGTGCGCGGTCAGCCCTTGCAGCATGACCGAGGCGGCCTGTGCCGCGCTGATACCATTGGGCACGGGCACGAGCTTGTCGGCGGGCAGCGAGACGTACTCGGCATACGAGGCGGTTTGCATGGTCCACGCCACGCGTTCGCCGGGCTGGAGGCCTGTGACGTCGTCGGCCACGGCCTCCACCACGCCTGCGCCTTCCATGCCGGGCGTGAAGGGCGCTTGGATATTGTAGGCGCCGCTGCGTTGGTAGATGTCGATGAAGTTGAGGCCGGCGGCTTCGACCTTGACGCGCGCCTGGCCCGGGCCGAGCGCCGGGTCGGCGACCTCTTCGAGTTCGAGCACGCCGGCGTCGCCGGTGCGGTTGATGCGAATGGCTTTCATGCGTTTCTCCTGTGCGGGCCGCGTGCGCGGCGCCAAAGCGGCAAGGCGGATGGGATTGGGCGCGCCTACTGGTGACCGAGTACGGCGTGCGGTTCGTAGGGCGCTTCCAGATAGGCGATGTCCTCCGCCGACATTTGTATGTCGAGCGCGGCGACGGCGTCTTCCAGGTGCGACATCTTGCTGGCCCCGATGATGGGCGCGGTGATGCCGGGCTTGTGCAGCATCCACGCCAGCGCGATCTGCGCGGGGCGGGCGTCGTGCTTGGCGGCCAGCTCCACCACGCGCTCGACGACGGTGAAGTCGCTGTCGGCGTAGTACATCTGATGGGCGAAGGCGTCGCTCTTGGCGCGGGTAGTCTTGCCCCAGCCCTCGCGTGTGCGGCTGCCGGCCAAAAAGCCGCGCGCCAGCGGACTCCACGGGATCAGGCCGATGCCCTGGTCGATGCAGTAGGGGATCATCTCGCGCTCTTCCTCGCGATAGACGAGGTTGTAGTGGTTCTGCATGGAGACGAAGCGCGTCCAGCCGTGTATAGCGGCGACGTGTTGGGCTTTGGCGAACTGCCATGTGTACATGCTGGAGGCGCCGATGTAGCGCGCCTTGCCGGCCTTGACGACATCATGCAGCGCCTCCATCGTCTCTTCGATGGGCGTGTGGCTGTCCCAGCGATGGATCTGGTAGAGGTCCACGTAGTCCGTACCCAGGCGGCGCAGCGAGTTGTCGATGCCCGCCATGATGTGTTTGCGCGAGAGACCGCGGTCGTTGGGGTCGTCGCTCATGGGGTTGAAGACTTTGGTGGCGAGCACGATCTTCTCGCGCTGGGCGAAGTCGCGCAGGGCGCGGCCTGTGACTTCTTCGCTCACGCCCAGGGAGTACATGTCGGCTGTGTCGAAGAAGTTGATGCCCAGTTCGAGGGCGCGCTGCACAAAGGGGCGGCTCGCGTCTTCGTCCAGCACCCAATCACGCCACTGGGGCGTGCCGTAGGTCATCATGCCCAGGCAAATGCGCGAGACTTTGAGGCCGGTCTGCCCGAGGTTGACATATTGCATGAGGCGTTGTCCTTTCGCTTGCGAGTTGGGGTGTGCCGGGCCAGCGTGCGGCCCGTCGGGCATTATAGCACCGCGCAGCGCGCCGGGCTAGCGTAGGCGCTGGAGGATGCCCGCTGCGCCCATGCCGCCGCCGATGCACATAGTGACCAGGCCGAACTCCAGGTCGCGGCGTTGCAGCTCGTGCAGGATCTGCACGGTCAGCTTGGCGCCGGTGCAGCCGAGGGGATGTCCCAGGGCGATGGCGCCGCCGTTGACGTTGGTGATCGCT
>JBBSBO010000426.1:0-3569 GCA_038251215.1 Caldilineales bacterium | reverse complement strand
CTGCTCATTCCAGGAATTGACCACCATGTTGGTCGTCCAGTCCTCAGGATAGCCCGGCAAGTCGAGAGCGGACTCGATGAAGACCTCGCCGGCGACCTGACCGCCCACGAAATCTTCCGCTTCGTGGAACAGGGCGCCGTCCCAGGCGCTCTTCACCGGCGGCAGGATGCCCGTGTCCACAAAGCGCGTTTCCAGTTGCTTCTCGGTGTTGTCAAAGTACAGATAGAGCAGCACATCCAGCGCCGGCAGCGCGTTCGGCGACATCTTGACCACGGAACAGGCCGTGCCGCCCCACGTGCCGGTGTGGATACCGTCCGGCGCAAAGTCCGGGATGCGCATAATGCGCATGGGCGAATTTGCCAGGAACTCGGCGTCGTCCGCCGTGCCCTGCTTGAAGATGCCGTACAGCCAGTCTGGGGCGAGCTGCGTCATCACCTGCCCATCTTTGGTCATCGCCACATGGTTGGCCCAGTCGCGGTCGACCTGATAGGGCTTGAAGCGCATCCAGTCTTCGGCCGCTTCCTTGAAGCGCGGGTCGGTCAGCATCGCCTCGCCGTTTTCATCGGTCCACCAGAAGCCCTTCTGCATCATGCGCGCCGGGAGGTTGGTGTCGCTCTTGCCGTCTACAATCGGGTAGCGCGTGCGGCCGTCGGCCATGGTCGGCTCCACCTTGGCGCAGGCATTGAGAAGGTCGTCCCACGTCACTATCTGCGAAAGGTCTACGCCGGCTTCTTGCCAGGCCGTGTCGTGATAGAGCATCACCAGCGGATGCACATCGTGCGGCGCGCCGTAGATCTGCCCCTCTTTGATAAAGCGCGCAAAGCGACTTTCCACCACATCCTTGGCGTAGGGGCTGGCGGCCAGCGCGTCATTCAGCGGCACAAAGGGGATGGCGTCAGCGCCGCCCTTGAAGTAGAGCACGACGTCACCCGCGTTCTGCTCCAGAATGTCGGGAAAGCCGGAGCCGGACATCATCGTCGCCGGGAGCTTGGCATTCATGGTGTCGCGGTCCATCAGTTCATACGTGAAATCAATATTGAACTTCTCGTTCAGCTCCGCCACGCGCCGCTCGTATTCGGGCTTGTGGTTCTCGGCCTGGAACCAGAACAACATGGGGGTGGCTTCGGAGCTGGGCGCGGCCGCGGCGCCCTCGCTTGCCGCCGGCGCCGCCGCAGGTGACGAAGGCGCACACGCCGCCAGCGCCAGACCGGCTCCAATAAACCCTGTCCGCTTCAAGAAATCGCGTCGATTCAGATTGCCCTGCTTCATGGGATTCTCTCTTCCTCAAAGTTTGGGGGGCAGCGCCAACCCACTGCCGGGCGGCAGCTGTCCAGTGGATGGATGGAAACGCCAATTGGCGCAAGGCGCCAACGACTAACCAAACGGACGATCTGGAATTCTCTGTGAAGAACGAAACGAAGTGCGTGAAGATCCAAACTACGTGAGGCTTGGGCTGGGGAGCGCCCAAGGAGAATTTACCACATAAAACGAAGCCGCGCAAACGCGTTTTGCACTTGCGCAAACAAGGGCGCGGGTCAGGCCGCTGCCCAGGCGCGCAGCAGACTCGCCAGCGCGTCGTCACCGCCCACGTTGCCGGGGAAGACCACGTAGGCCAGGCCAGGGTAGAGGCTCTCCTCGCCTGCCTGCCACACTGGCACGCCCGGCAGCGCCTGGCCCAGCACCTGGGCGCGGCGGATGCCCAGCGCTTTGGTGGCGATGTCGCTGGCAGTGATGCCGCCCTTGGCGACCAAATAGCGCGGGCGCTCCTCCAGGCTGCGCACCACCTGCACCAGGCTCTCGGAGATGCGCCCGCCGATGGCGAGGCTGGCGGCTGCGTCCGCCCCGGTGATCAGCGTGCGGCTGGTGTAGAGCGCCACATCCTCGCCGCGACGCAGCGCCGCGCTGACCGCGGCGGCAGCATCCGCCACAGCCGCGGCGGCCCGCGCCGGGTCGAGCAGCGCGCCGGCGTCAACCTCCACACGTGCGATGTCGGTCTCGGCCAACAGGCGGCCAAGCTGGGCGGTCGTCTTGGGCACATACGAGCCGACCACAAAGAGCGCGCCGCCCTGCGCGGGCAGGCCCAACTCGGCGGGGCGCAGCAGCGGCCGCGGCGCCATGCCCGCGCGCGCCTGCACAAAAGAGGCCGCCGTGCGGTAGAGAAAACGCTTGCCGCTTTCCTCCGCGTCCAGCAGGCCGCTGACAAAAACCTCCATATCGCGCATGTTGACGCCGTTGACCACGCACACGTCGCCATGCTCCAGGTCCATCAGCGCATTCCCCACCACGCGCGGGCCGCCCACGCGCAACTGCTGGATCGTGATGGCATAGACATCGTCCGCCGCCACACGACCGCCGGTCTTTTCCTCCACCCAGCGGCGCAAGTTGGACGAGCGATAACCGAAGGCCGCATCCCGTGCGAAGGGCGTCTCGGCGGCGGGCGTGAGCACGTCGCCCTCGGCTACATAATGGATATTGCCGATGGTGTAGCGCCCGCCCTCCAGAAAGAAAGGGATGATCAGCGTGGCGTCAAAGGTTTGGCCCAGCCACTCCGCCAGCGCGTCGACCTCGCCGGGATAATGGCCGCGCAGGGTGGAGTCGCTGCGGCTGACCACGGCGAAATCGCGCCCGACGCGCCATGCCGCCTCGCTCAGGTTGCGCCCGATCTCGGCATTCAGGGCCTGCGCCGCGGCCAACGGCAGGCTGCGCGAGTTGGTGAGCACAAAGAAGACCGGCCCGCCCCGCCCCAACTCCGCCTCCAGAGACGCCACCGACCATTCCGTCAGCACCGGCACATCGTGGACGGTCTGCGTGCCGGTGGGGTCGTCGTCGAGCACAACCAGCGTGCGCTCGCCCGCGGCCAGCCGCGCCTGAATCTCCGGCAAAAGGGACGCCGACCAGGGCGCAGGCAGCCGGCTCAGAGTCTCGCTCAGTTGAATTGGGTGTTCCTCCATCGCACGACTCCCTTTCTAGCCGGGGGTTCTTCGGTAGCTTAGCATGCACGCGTGGCGGCCTAGCCGCTTAGCACTGGGTATTAGCCATGCGGCCATGGATGCATGGGCAGGCGGGTCTGCGCCTCGATGGCGAGCAGCCGGTTGTATTTGGCCAGCCGGTCGGATTGCCTGATCGAGCCGACCTTGATCTGGTTGCCCGACCAGCCGACGGAGAGGTCGCCCAGCCAGTCGTCCTCGGTCTCGCCACTGCGTGCGCTGATGGTCACGGCCCAGCCCGCGCCGCGCGCCAGGCGATAGGCCTCCGCCGCTTCGCTCAGCGTACCAATCTGGTTGACCTTGAGCAGCAGGGCGTTGGCCGCCTGCGCGTCGACAGCGCGACGGATGCGCTGCGGGTTCGTGCAGAGGAAGTCATCACCCAGCACTAGCGCCCGGCTGCCCACATCGCGCAGCAGCAGCGGCCATTGCGCCCACTCTTCTTCCGCCAAGCCGTCTTCAATGCTGACAATCGGGTAGCGCGCCAGCCAGCCGGCGATCAGGCCGCGCATCTGCGCGCTGTCCAACGCCTTGCCGTCTATGTGATAGCGTCCATCTTGGTAGAAGTGGCTGGACGCCACGTCG
>JBBSBO010000425.1:0-3579 GCA_038251215.1 Caldilineales bacterium | reverse complement strand
GCGCACAAAGCCGCCGACGACGTAGACGGTGAAGGTGAGGCGGTCTACCTCTTCGCCGATTTGTTGCAGCAGCGCGTGGGGCACCGGGGCCAGCGTGGACTGGAGCAGGCGCTCAATCTCGCCGGCGTGGCGTTCGGGCAGCGAGGCTTCGTCCCACAGCTTGATCAGGTCGGTGCGCGTGACGATGCCGATGATGTGGTCGTCATCGTCGACGACGGGGATCTGACCCCAATCGCTATCGATCATCAGGCGGCGCAGCGTGCTCACGGAGTCGTCCGGGTGAGCGACGACTTTGCCGGCGCGCATGAAGCGGCTGACGGGCTGGTCGCCCAGGTCATGGGTAAGGGCGCGGTCCGTCTCGCGGCGGGTGAGTACGCCCAGCAGTTCTTCTTTGCCGTCGTTGCGGCGCGCCACGACGGGGAAGCCCTCGTGCCCGTAGCGCTGCATCAGCTCGGCGGCGGCATGGACGGACATGCGCGGCGACAGGACTTGCGGACGGCCCGTGCTCATGATGTGGCGCACGGTGACGGCGGAGCGGCTTAGCTCTTCAACGAGACGCACGATGCGGTCGCGCACGGCCTGCGTTTTGACGCCGCGGGCGGGGATTGGCGCGGCCGCGGCGCGCGTGTGGCCGCCGCCGCCCAGGGCGCTCGCTACCTTGCCCACGTCCACCTGGTCGGTTGTGCTGCGCGCCACCACTTGGATAATGTCGCCCAGATGGACGACGAGGAAGAGCGCTTCGGTCTCGTGAAAGTCGCGCAGGCGCGAGGCGAGGGCGCTCAACTCCTCGCGGAAGTCATGGGCGTCGGCCTGGGCGATGACGACGGTATGGCCGGAGATTTCCAGGAACTCGCTGCGCTCGATCAATGTGTCGAGCAAAGCACGCTGGGCTGGGCTGAGCGGGTGGTTGAGGAAATGACCTAGCACTTCGAGGTTGACGCTGCGCGGCGGCTCGAGCAGCCAGGCCAGACAGCGGGCATCGCGGTAGGTGGTGGAAGAATAGGTGAGGCTGCCTGTGTCTTCGTGCAGGCCCAGGGCAAAGAGGGTCGCTTCCAGCGGCGTCGGCGCGTAGTCGGCGCGGATCAGCCGTTCGAGCAGCAGCGTCGTGTTGGCGCCGACGGCCTCGGACCACACGTTGTCCGGCGCGTCCGCCTGGGTTGGGTCGCTGTCGTGGTTGCTGTCATGGTCGACGTGATGGTCGATGATGAGGAACTCGACGTTGCGGTCCATGCCCTTGACCCAGTTGACCGAGCGGGAATCGACCAGGATGGCGCGGTGCACGCGGCCTTTGGGAGTCTCGCGGTCGGTGATGAAGGGCAGGTGATTGCGATAGAGCGCGAGGAAATCGCTCACGTTGCGGTTGAGCTGGCGCGGCAGCACGGGCAGGGCGTCCGGGAAGAGCAAAGCCGCGCCGAGCAGCGAAGCGAGCGCGTCGAAGTCGGTATGTTCGTGGGTCAGGATCACGTCGAAGGTTGCGTCGCTCATGCCGGCGGCCCTTGGGTTAGGCTCGGCCCGCACGCTGGATAAGGCGGCGTGCGGCCTGGTTGTGTTCGTGTGCGAGCCGGCGGGGGTCGATGTGCAGCGGCGCGCCGTCCTCCACGAGGATGCGCCCATTGACCATGGCGAAGTCGACCGTCATGGGGTGACAAAACACGAGCGCGGCGACCGGGTCATGGACGGAGCCGCCTGCATAGGGCAGGGCGTTGAGGTCGAAGGCCACAAGGTCGGCGGCCTTGCCCGGGGCCAACGAGCCGATGTCATCGCGGCCCAACACAGCGGCGCCGCCGAGGGTGGCGTGTTCCAGGGCTTGGCGCGCGCTCATGGCGTGCGGGTCGCCCTGCACGCGCTGCAAGAGCATGGCCTGGCGCGCCTCCGCCAGCATGTGGCTGCTGTCGTTGCTGGCGCTGCCGTCCACGCCCAGGCCGACGCGCACGCCCGCATTCGCCATGGCGCGGATGGGCGCGATGCCGCTGGCGAGGCGCATGTTGCTACTGGGGCAGTGGGCGACGCCTGTGTGCGTGGCGGCGAGGCGGTCGATCTCGGCGGGGTTGACGTGGACGCAGTGAGCGTGCCATACGTCGTCGCCCAGCCAGCCGAGAGATTCGGCATAGGCGGCGGGGCGCAGGCCGAATGTCTCCAGGCAGAACGCCTCTTCGTCGGCGGTCTCGGCGAGGTGCGTATGCAGGCGTACGCCGGCCTGCCCGAAGCTGCGTGCCAGGTCCGCGCTGGCGCGCATTAAGTCCGAGGTGACGCTGAAGGGGCTGCACGGGGCGAGGATCACACGGCGCATGGCATAGGGCGCGGGGTCGTGATACGCCTCCACGACGCGGCGGCAGTCGCGCAGGATGGACGCTTCGTCCTCGGTGACGCGGTCCGGCGGCAGGCCGCCTTGGCTTTCGCCCAGGCTCATGCTGCCGCGCGCCCCATGAAAGCGCATGCCGACGGTCTCGGCGGCCTCGAACTGATCGTCGAGGCGACAGCCGTTGGGCCACAGGTAGTGATGGTCGCTGCTGGTGGTGCAGCCGCTGAGGAGCAGCTCCACGAGCGCCAGTTGCGTGCTAACGCGCACGTCGTCGGGACGCAACTCCGCCCAGATCGGGTAGAGGGTCTTGAGCCAGTCAAAGAGCACGGCGTCCTGGGCGCCGGGGATGGCGCGCGTCAAGGTCTGGTAGAAATGATGGTGGGTGTTGATCAGGCCGGGCAGCACGATTTTGCCGGCGGCGTCGATCACACGGTCGGCCTCCTCTACGTGGGCGGGCGGCAGGTCCGCCGTGGCGCCGACCCATTGCACGACGTGGTCGACGATGACCAGAGCGCCGTCGCGGATCTCGCGGCGGTCGGCATCCATGGTGAGCAGGGTGTCGGCGTGCTGGATGACGATGCGCGTCATGTTGAGGCCTCCGTCTGGCGATTGCATGGTGAGCGGTCCTGATACCAAACAGGATAGCCTGCATCGCGCTTCAGGTCAACGCCTGTGCGGGTGGAAATGCAACTGGTGCGGCAGGCGCTGGAGAGGGAGTGAGGCGGGACGCTGAATCCGGTGCGAGTAAGGCGTGGATTGCCTGCGGGCGGCTGATCTGCTGCGTCTCTTGACCCGTGTGCGCGTGATGGGACTTTGGTCGCAGCGCGTACTCGAGCGATCCTCTACCATGCCGGCATGTAGCACGGTGTTCTGTGCAGCGCCGCGAGCGTTGCAGAGGACGTGAGGAGTCGATGAACGCAGCAACAGAGGAGATGCCGAAATGAATCATAATCAGCGCGCCGACCAGAAAGATGTGCTGGATATTCGTCCGATTGTACCGCGTGACCGCCACCCGCTCATTTTTGACCGCTTTGATGCTCTGGCGGGCGGAGCGGCTTTCGTCTTGATCAACGACCACGATCCTCGACCGCTCTTTTACCAGTTCTCGGTTGAGCGCAAAGACGAATTCAATTGGGAATACCTGGAGCAAGGCCCTGAGGTGTGGCGCGTGCGCATTGAAAAGCGGTAAATGACGGCGGTCGCCAGGCCGTCAGTAGCGTGGCCTGGCGGCTGCATCCCTATATAGTGCTGTTTCCCCTTTGCTCTTCTCTTCTGAT
>JBBSBO010000424.1:0-3593 GCA_038251215.1 Caldilineales bacterium | reverse complement strand
TCATCTGCGCCGGACCAGGGCCAGCCGCGCGCGCGGTGACAAACCAAGCCGAAACAGCCAAGCCGACGAGCAGCCCGCCCAGAGCTATCCGCATCGATCTCTCCTCGTCCAGAGGCGCCCTTCCCCAACCCTGCGGCACACACAGGCTGGAGGTGGACAGAAGGTTGCGCGGCGCCGGGCCGCGTGCGCGAAGTGCAAGGTGAATCGGTATGCAAGCAGTTCAGCCCAGCGTGCAGCGCCTAGCTCATGTGCAGAGTCTAGCCAGCGCACGGCGGATTACAAGGCATCGCATGGCGCGGCAAAAGCCTACCCCACATCACGGGCAGTTGCGACACGCCAATTAGATGATGGGCAAAATAAAGCGTCAATCCGGTTGTCGAGTGGCTGGGCGCTGGTTAGTTTTCATGAGTTTGCCACAGGTGTGATGTTCGCGCAACTGCCGCAATTACACAGGGAACGCGGTTGCTAGGCGGACAAGGCGCAGCGGATCTGGCGCAGCGACCTACGCCGCGCTATGCGGGCGCAGCTACGCGTCGTCGCTAGGAGTTTGACGCCGCTCGCGCTTGAGCCGGCTGCGCTGCTTTTTACGTTGCAGCCGCCGCTCGCGCGAGGCGGCGGTGGGCGCGGTCTTGCGCCGGCGCTTGGGCGTCAGCGTTGCCTTGCGCACCAAGGCAACAAACTGGGTCATGGCAAGCTGGCGGTTCTCGAGCTGGCTGCGGGCGCGCCGCGCCTCAATCACCAGCACACCCTCCGTGTTGATGCGCTTGCCGCCGATCCGGATCAGCCGTGCCCGCACCTCTTCCGGCAGAGATGGTGAGTTCGCCACGTCAAAGCGCAGCTGCACCGCGCTCGCGACTTTGTTTACGTTCTGCCCGCCCGGCCCGGATGCGCGTACGAACTCTAGGCGCACCTCGTCGTCGGGTATCCAAAGCTGGGGTGTGATCTCCATACTGCCGCCCAATCGCTGAGTGGTTGGCGCGCCGTATATGGCCCTGATGTCTCGCCTGTCGCTTGGCGCGCATCGCTAGTTTTCCACGCGCGGGCGCAGATTGACAAATCCGCCGCCCTTGGATAGCATGATCGTAAGCCTCTTGCCTATCGCCCGCTCAATCCCTCTCACCACAAAGAAGGCGGCGTTATGTTCCATCCCTCTACACTCACGCATCTCGAATGCGGCTATTGCGGCGCCGTTGAGGACGCCGGCGCGCTCGTCAACTTATGCCCGCGCTGCGGCAAGCCGCTGTTGGCGCGCTACGATCTCGCCGCAGCTGCCCGCACCTTGACTAAGGACTCCATGCCTCGCCGCCCAGCCACGATGTGGCGCTACGCCGAAGTGCTGCCCGTGCAGGACCCGGCTTTCCGCATCAGTTTGGGCGAAGGCTGGACGCCGCTAATCGAGGCGCGGCGGCTGGGCGAAGCCATCGGCTGCCCACGTACGCTGATCAAGGACGAAGCGCTCAACCCGACGGGCAGCTTCAAGGCACGCGGCCTCAGCGCCGCCGTGAGTCGCGCCTGGGAGTTGGGCGCGCCGGCGCTTGCCATCCCCAGCGCGGGCAACGCAGCCGGCGCCATGAGCGCCTATGCAGCGGCAGCCGGCTTGCCTGCCCACGTGTTCATGCCCAGCGACGTCCCCGCCGCCTTCCGCGTGGAGTGCGCCGTACTCGGCGCACACGTCACGCTGATCGACGGCCTCATCACCGACTGCGGCGCGGCCGTGCGCCAGGGCGCGGCTGCACACGGCTGGTTCGACGTCAGCACGCTCAAGGAACCCTATCGGCTGGAAGGCAAGAAGACCATGGGCTATGAGTTAGCCGAGCAGCTGGGCCGGCGGCTGCCGGACGTGATCATCTACCCCACGGGCGGCGGTACGGGGCTGGTGGGCATGTGGAAAGCTTTTGCCGAGATGGAAGAACTGGGCTGGATCGGCGCGCAACGCCCGCGCATGGTCAGCGTGCAGAGTACAGGCTGCGCGCCGATCGTGGAAGCCTTCGCCCGCGGCGACGAGTTCGCCACGCCCTGGCAAAACGCCAAAACGGTGGCGGATGGGTTGCGCGTCCCCGCAGCCTTAGGCGACTTCTTGATCCTCAACGCCCTGCGCCAGAGCGGCGGCACAGCCCTGTCCGTCACGGACCAACAGATGCTCGACTGCGCGCGCACGATGGGCAGCCTTGCCGGCATCTTTCCCGCGCCGGAAGGCGCGGCCTGCCTTGCCGCGCAGATGCAGTTGCTCGCTGAGGGATGGATTGGCCGCGACGAAACCGTCGTTTTGTTTAACACGGGCACGGGCCTCAAATATGCGCATTTGTGGGCGTAGCGGAGATCGAGTTTAGCTCGGCTGCCATCAAGGATCTATGCCGAGCTCATATCCGAAGTTGTGCACTTACCGCACCCGCCATTTTGACGCAAAAACGCTTTTCTGCTATGCTTTCCTTGTACCCAGTCTTGAAGTAGTGTCACATTGCAGATGTGTGAATCCGCGCCCAAAAGACAATCTATCGTATTTGCTGTGGCCCGTGCCGGCAGGCGACCTTCGACGATCTTAGGCGGTCGTGTCTGCCGCAAAACGGGAGCTAATCTTGTCCCGCCTACCTTCTTGTAGCTCCTCAATCCAACCGTACCCAGGCTCCGGCGTGCAGTCGGTCGCTCCCATTACCGGTTTCGCGCTGCTAAGCCATCTCAACCCATTCCAGGAGGAATTGTTATGAAGAGTAACGTAACCCGTCGCCATTTCTTGCAGATTTCGGGCGGCGCCATCGGCTTGGCGGCCTTGGCTGCTTGTGCGCCTGCAGCAGTGCCCGCAACGACCGGTGAGGGTGCAGCCGCCCCTGCGGCGGAAACTCCCTCGCTCGTCTACTGGGCCCCCCAGCACTTTATCGAAGCGCAAAATGAATACCACACCGAGTCCGTCAAGTTGGCTGGGGAAGCCGGCGGCTTTAACGTCGAAGTGCAGCTCTTCCCTTGGGGCGACTACAACCAGAAGCAGAATGCCGCCATCGAAGCCGGCACTTTGCCGGACGCGCTGTTGGGTATCCGCGTGTCGCAGCAGTATGCCATGGGCATCCTCGCCGATGTCTCCGACGTCTTCGCCGAGATCAGCGAGAGCGGAGGCGGCTTCTACGAGCCGGATATCCGCGAAGTCACGGTAGGCGGCAAACAATATGGCGTCCCCTTCCACAATGAGCCGCAGTTCTTCTACTATCGCCAGGACATCCTGGAGCCGGCCGGCTTCAACGCCCCGCTGAGCACGCTCGACGATTTCATCGCCGCTGCCCAGGCGGTCACCGACCCGGCCAATCGCATGTGGGGCTTCGGCAATACCTTCGCTATGGTGCCGGACGGCAATAACTTCCAAGCCCTGTTAATCTATTCGTTCGGCGGCTCCTTGCAGGATGCCGACGGCAATATCATCATCAATAGCCCGGAGACGAGGGCTGCGCTCCAGTTCAACAGCGACATGCTAAACACTTACAACATCATGCCGTCGGGCGTCACCGGCTGGGACGACACGGGCAACAACCAGGCCTTCCTCAGCGGTCAGCTCGCCATGTGCTACAACTCGGGCAGCATCCTCAACAACATGCGTGAGACGGACC
>JBBSBO010000423.1:0-3594 GCA_038251215.1 Caldilineales bacterium | reverse complement strand
TTGCGCGGGCGCTAGCCTATCTTCGCCGGCGCACGCCTGGGGCACAGCGCGATGAGCCAATCCGCCGAAGCCGATGCCACAAACATCAATTTCACCGTCGCCGAGTGGACGGATGAGTCCGTGCCCGCGCTGCTGGACTTGACGCGCGCCACCTTGGGCACGGGCGGCGCGGTCGCCAAGACTGAGGAGTTCTGGGCTTGGAAGCATCAGGCCAACCCGTTTGGCCGATCCTATGGCAACATGGCGCTGGACCCGAGCGTGGCAGATGCCGAGGGTTGCCCCCGCGTGGTTTCGCTGCGCGTGTTGCTGCGCTGGCGCTTTCGGTCGCCGGACGGTGCGATTGTGCCCGCCGCGCGTGCGGTAGACACGGCTACGCACCGCGCTTACCAACGACGCGGCCTTTTTTCGCGGCTCACGCAGCGGGCCATCGCCGATCTGACGGTGGACGGCACGCGCCTGATCTACAACACGCCCAACGCCAAGAGCCTGCCCGGCTACTTGAAGATGGGTTGGCGCATGGTGGACAAGCGCTCGCTGCTGATGCGCCCGCTGCGGCCTCTTCGCATGGCCTGGCGCATGGCGCGGCGTACGCCGCAAGGCGTCACCGCGGCGTCGAGCGCCTTTTTCGATGAGGGCGTGATTTTGCCCTGGGCGGCCTTTATCGAGCGCCACGGTGCGGCAGCCTTTGCGCTGGCGGAAGAGTGGGAACGGTTGCGCCCTTGCACGGGTTTGCGTACAGAGCGCTCGCAGGCATACTATGCATGGCGCTATGGCCTCCACCCCAACGTGACGTATTTTGTGTGCCCGTTGTGGCAGGCGGGTCAGGTCGAGGATAGCCTGGCAGGCTTCGCCGTGGTGCGCCCCAATCTGCGCTTCGGCGCGCAGGAAGTGGTGCTGTGCGAGATGGCGCTGGCTGAACCTTCGCCGCAATTGGGGCGAGAGCTGGCGCGGTCGTTGGCGAGGCATTCGCGTGCCGACTATATCGTGGCTCACTTCGCGGCGGGCAGCGTGGAACGGCGCAGCCTGCGGGCCGCGGGCTTCCGGCGCGTACCCCGGCAGGGCATGACCTTCACCGTGCGCCCCTTAGCGGAGATGCCGCTCGATCCTTGCTCGCCCGAGGCATGGGATCTGACGTTGGGCGATCTGGAAGTATTCTGATCGGGCTATGCGCGGTTAGGCGCAGCGCCGCATAAGCGGCGGAGAGGAACGTGCGCAGAGGATGGTCGAACGACCCTATGCTCCGGCTGCGGTAATCGGTGCGCTGTTTTTTGTGCTGGCGCTGATTGTCGTCGTGCCGGTGGCGGAGTGGCTGGCGGTGTATGTCTATGTGGCGGTGGTGGCGGGCATGGCGCTGCTGCTCTATCGTCGCGGCATCAAGCCGGTCAGCCCCACTTTTGCCGGCTCGCTCTTTGCGTTGGCGCTGGTGGTTAAGCTGTTCAGCAGCCTAGCTCGCTATTGGACGGTAGCGGACCTGTACGACATGGCCGCGGATGCGCCCGCCTATCACAACGAGGGCGTGCTGCTGGCCCCGTATTTCCGCGATTTCGACTGGTCGATCCTGGATTGGTATGTGTTCCGCGGCGCGGGGTCCACGCGCATGGCGATCATCACCGGCGTACTCTATTCGGTGATGCCTGCAAGCCTGGCGGGGAGCTTTATCTTTTTCGCCGGACTGGCCTTTGCGGGCAGTGTACTCTTCTATCGTTCGGTGCGCATGGCCTCGCCGGACAGATCGGCGGCTGCCTACACCGTGTTCATCTTCTTCATGCCCTCGATTCTATTTTGGCCGTCGAGCCTGGGCAAGGATGCGTGGATATTCTTTTGTTCGGGGTTCGTGGCCTGGGGTTGGGCGAGTTTTGTGCGCCGTCGCCACTTCGGCGGGCTGATTGTGGTGGCGGCGGCGCTGCTGCTCATCAACTTGGTGCGCCCACACATCGCCGCCTTTCTGGGCGTGAGCCTGGCCGCGGCCTACTTTTTCTATGCCACGCGCGCCGTGCGCTCCGTGGCTGTGTGGGTGGTGGGCGCCGTGCTGGTGGCGGGCATGGGCGTTTATTTGGTACAGTCCGGCGCGGAGTTTTTGCAGCTGGAAACGCTCTCGCTGGATTCGGTGGAGGAGTTCTACACCGAGCAGCAGGACCGCACGACCATCGGTGGTTCCCAGTACGCCACGGTCTCCGTGTTTACGCCCCAAGGCGCCGTGGTGGGACTGGTGACGGCCCTGGCGCGTCCCTTCCCGTGGGAGGCGAACAACCTCCAGTCGCTGCTTGTTTCGCTGGAGACGGTGGCGTGGCTGGCGTTCGGCTGGACGCAGCGGCGCACATTCGGGTCGAAGCTGCGCTCCTTGCGCAGTGACCCCTTTGCGGCCTTCGCCATTTTTTACAGCCTGATCACGCTCTTGGCGCTGACTTCCATCGGCAATTTTGGCATTATCGCGCGCCAGCGCGTGATGGTGCTGCCCTTCCTGTGGATGCTGTTTGTATGATGCAGTGGGCGCGGCGCACGTTGAAGGTTCCGCTGGTGCTGGGTGGCGCCGCGCGCCAGGTGCTGACGCCCGCCCGCGACACAAGCGAGGTCTCTTTTCTCCTCTATCATCGCGTAGACGGGGGGCTGCCCCTCGAACTGGACCTGTGCGCTGACCTCTTTGCGCGCCAGTTGGCCTTTTTGGCGGGCACGGGCCGCGTGATCGGGTATGAGCAGGCTGTGGCGCGTCTGAGCGACGACGAGCCGCGCCAAGCCGAGGCCGATGATGGAAAGAGCGGCGCCGCCTGCGTACTCACGTTTGACGACGGCTATGAGGACTTCTACACGCGCGTGTTTCCGCTGCTGCAAGAGTACGCCTTGCCCGCGCTGCTCTTTGTGACGACCGGTTTTGTGGAAGAGCGCATCGCCTATCCCATGCTGTCGGCGCCAGGTGCGCAGACGCCGGCTGTAACGTGGGAGATGCTGGGCGAGATGGCGGCGTCCGGCCTGGTGACGCTGGGCGCGCATACGCACACGCATCCGGTGCTGGTCGGTCTGCCGTCGGCGCGCGTGGAGGAGGAGTTGGCCGCGCCGCTGGAGTGGTTTGCGCGGCGCTTAGGGTTGCGCCCGCGGCACTTCGCCTACCCGCGGGCGGAATGGGATGAAACGGCGCGCGGCCTGGCGGCGCGCTACTATGACACCGCCGCGGCGGGCGGCGGGCGGCGCGCAACGGCGAACGACTTCGATCGCTATGCCATCCCACGCGTCCCCATCCGGCGCAGCGACGGGCAACTCTTCTTTCGCGCCAAGTTGGCCGGCTGGCTGGCGGGCGAGGAACGTGACTACGCCGGGCTGCACCGCGCGGCGGCATGCTTGCCTAAGCGAGGCGCGTCCGACCAGGGTGCATCAGGGCGGCGCGCGCCATGAGCCGCAGCCCGCTGGTGTCGGTGGTGATACCCTGCTACAACGCGGCAGCGACGTTGCCGTGGGCGCTTGCCTCCCTCCTGGCGCAGAGCCGACAGGACTGGGAGTGTATCGTCGTGGACGACGGGTCGACTGACCATCCCGAAGAAGTCGTGGCCGCGCTGGGCGACGCCCGCATCCGGCTGGTGCGCTTCGCCGGCAACCAGGGCC
>JBBSBO010000422.1:0-3607 GCA_038251215.1 Caldilineales bacterium | reverse complement strand
GGCTTCGACTACGGTCAACTTTTCCGCCGCGGCTTGCAGGTCGGCCCAGGTCCACGTTTCGTCAGGATAGGCGACGCCGGCCTGGTCGAAGATATCCTTGTTGTAGTAGAGCACTTCCACGCTGATGTCGCGCGGGAAGCCATAGACGCTGCCGTCGTACATGGCCGATTCGAGCAGCGCAGGCCAATAGTCGTTCAGGTCATAACCGGCATCCGCGATAAAGGGGTCGAGGTTCTCCAACACGCCCTCGGCCGCGTAGCGCGGGGTGGGCCACAGGAAGAGCACATCGGGGATGGCGGCAGGGTCGCCGCTGGCCCACAGCGTCTGCACCTTGGTGAAGTAGTCGTTCCACGGCTCGGAGTAGATCTCCACCTTGATATCCGGGTGCGACTCCATAAAGGCGTCGGCTACGGCCTGGTGGGTGGCGATCTCGGCGCCGCTGCCCCACATGGCCCAGGTGATGGTGACCGGGCCTTCGGCTGCTGCGCTCTCACTGGCTGCGGCGGGCGCTGCCGGCGCGGCGGGCGGCGGCACAGGGACGGCGCACGCACTGAGGACCAGCCCCAAAGCCAGCAGGGCGGTCACGAGGAGAGTCGAGTGTTTCTGTCTCATGCGGTTGCTCCTTCTTGCATAGATTGTTGCATAGACTGTTGCATAGACTGTTGCATAGATTGTTGCCTAGACCTGTTGCATACACCCAACGAGATCGGCGTAGAATAGATGGGCCGTAGCGCCACAATCGTTGGTGCAGCGGTTGCAGCGGTGTGAAAGGCCGAAGGCGCGCCGGCAAGGTTTGGGGACGGATGACGGAAATCCTACAGCCGGAATCATAGCACTGGGGCAGGCTGCGAGCAAACGCCTGAGCAAAGTTAGGACGTTTGCCGATGCTTGGTAAGCCCACGTTATTATCCCTGTGCATGCCCGCGTCTCTTTTGGCGGAAAATGCCGTTTCCATTAGAGTGTGCCTATTAGTTTTCTGCTACGCTCTTGTGAGCGCCTGTCCCGGCGGCTGATAGGTCGCCCGGGACAGAGTGAATGCAAATTGATGTGCGAAGTGATAGTCGAACCGTCATTCAGACGAGTTGGGAAGAATACCGATGACGAAATTGGTGATTGTCGAGTCGCCTACCAAAGCCAAAACCATCCGAGGCTATTTGCCCGCCGGCTACCAGGTAGAAGCCAGCATGGGCCACATCCGCGACCTGCCCGCCTCCGCCGGCGAGATCCCGGAGGCGCACAAGGGCGAACCGTGGTCGCGGCTGGGCGTGAACGTGGAGCAGGATTTCGACCCGCTCTATGTCATCCCCTCCAGCAAGAAAAAAGTGGTCGCCCAACTGCGCAAACTGCTCAAAGAGGCCGACGAGCTGATCCTGGCGACGGACGAAGACCGCGAGGGCGAAAGCATCGGCTGGCATCTGAGCGAGGTGCTCAAGCCCAAGATCCCGGTGCAGCGCATGGTTTTTCACGAGATCACGCGCGAGGCGATCTTGCAGGCGCTCCAAGAGACGCGCCAGATCGACCTGGACCTGGTGCGCGCGCAGGAGACGCGGCGCATCCTCGACCGGCTGGTGGGCTATACCGTCTCGCCGCTGCTGTGGAAGAAGATCGCGCCCAAGCTATCGGCGGGCCGCGTGCAGAGCGTCGCCGTGCGCCTGCTCGTGTTGCGCGAGCGCGAGCGCCGCGCCTTCCGCTCCGGCGCCTATTGGGACCTGAAGGCGCAGCTGAACAAACGCCCCGACCAGGCCGACCACCGCTTCGAGGCGCAGCTCGTCTCCGTGGGCGGCGTGCGCGTGGCGACCGGGCGCGACTTCGACGAAGCCACCGGCAAGATCCCGGCGGGCAAGAAGGTGTTGCTGCTCAACCAAGAGCAGACCGCCGCCCTACGCGAGCGGCTGTTGCCGGCGCGCTGGGTGGTGGCGGGCATCGAGGAGAAGGACTCCAAGCGCTCGCCGGCGCCGCCTTTCACCACGAGTACGCTGCAGCAAGAGGCCAACCGCAAGATGGGCTTGGGCGCGCAGGCGACCATGCGCATCGCCCAAAAACTGTATGAAGAAGGCCACATCACCTATATGCGCACGGACTCCGTGCATCTCAGCGACCAGGCGATTACAGCGGCGCGGGCACGTGTGGTCGATCTATACGGCGAGGCGTATCTGACCAAGACGCCGCGGCGCTACAAGACTACCTCCAAAAGCGCGCAAGAAGCGCACGAGGCGATCCGCCCGGCGGGCGACCGCATGTTGCCTGTGGATCATCTGGGGCTAAGCGGCCAAGAGGCTCGCCTGTATGACTTGATCTGGAAGCGCACCATCGCCACGCAAATGGCCGAAGCGCGCATCCGCACCACCACCGTCACCCTGCACGTGGAGGACGCCGTCTTCCGCGCCACGGGGCGCAGCGTACTCTTCCCCGGCTTCATCCGCGCCTATGTGGAAGGCTCCGACGACCCCGAAGCCGCGCTGGAAAGCCAGGAGGCGACGCTGCCGCCGCTGGCAAAGGGCGAGGAGGTGGACTGCCATGAGCTGGAAGCCGTGGGCCATGAGACCAAACCGCCCGCTCGCTATACCGAGGCGACGCTGGTCAAGGCGCTGGAGGCCGAGGGCATCGGGCGGCCCAGCACCTACGCCAGCATCATCGACACGATCCAACAGCGCGGCTATGTCTTCCAGCAGCGGAAGGAGCTGATCCCCACCTTTACCGCCTTCGCCGTGACCAAGCTGCTGGAGGATCACTTCCACAATCTGGTCGACCTCAAGTTCACCGCCAACATGGAGCAGGAGCTGGACGACATTGCCGAGGGCAACCTCGATTGGCTGAACTATCTGCGCCACTTCTACCTGGGCCAGGAGGGGCTGGAGAACCAGGTGCGGGAAAAGGGAGCGACGGAAGGCATTGACCCGCGCCAGGTGAGCACGGTCGAGCTGAGCAACCTGGCGGCAGAGGTGCGCATCGGACAGTTCGGCCCGTTTGTGGCGCGCGAGGAAAACGGCGAGCGGCTGACCGCCGGCCTGCCCGATGACCTGGCCCCCGCCGACCTCACCGACGCCCTGGTCGAGGAGTTGCTCAGCCACAAGTCCGACGGCCCCAAGGAACTGGGCGTTGACCCCGTTTCAGGGCTGCCCGTGCTGGTCAAGGTCGGCCCCTACGGCCCCTACGTGCAGCTAGGCGACGATAACGGCAACGGCTCCGCTACGGGTGACGCAGCCGCCGAGGAGAACGGCAGCGATGCCGGCGACGGCAATGGGGACGACAGTGGGGGCGGCGAAACCCCAGCTAAGGGCAAGGCCAAAAGCAAAGCCAAGGGCAAGACGAAAGCCAAGAAAGCCAAGCCCAAACGTGTGAGCCTGCTCGAGGGCATGGAGCCGGACAGCCTGGACTTGGAACAGGCGCTACAACTCCTCAGCCTGCCGCGCACCCTGGGCGATCACCCCGAAACCGGCAAGCGCGTGCAGGCCGGTGTGGGCCGCTATGGCCCCTACATCCTATACGACGGCAGCTATGTGAGCCTCAAAGCGCCCGACCATGTGCTGGAAGTTGACCTGGCCCGCGCCCTGGAAATCCTGGCGGCGCCCCGTTCCAGCCGCGGACGGCGCAGCGCCAACGTGCT
>JBBSBO010000421.1:0-3633 GCA_038251215.1 Caldilineales bacterium | reverse complement strand
TCTGAAATTACGCAAAACCCCCAAGACCGACATTGATCGCCGCGTAAAAGAAGCAGCCGACATTCTCGACATCGGCCATCTGCTCGACCGCAAGCCGAAGCAGCTCTCCGGCGGTCAGCGCCAGCGCGTCGCCGTCGGTCGCGCCATCGTGCGCGAGCCGGCTGTCTTCCTCTTCGACGAGCCGCTGTCTAACCTGGACGCCAAGCTGCGCGTGCAAACGCGCGCCCAGCTCACGCGCCTGCATCAGCGCCTGGCGACCACCTTCATCTATGTCACGCACGACCAGGTGGAAGCCATGACCATGGCCAGCCGCATCGCCGTGATGAAGGATGGCCTCCTGCAGCAGATCGACACGCCGCAGAAGCTGTATGACCATCCGAACAATGTGTTTGTCGCCGGCTTCATCGGCAGCCCCAGCATGAACTTCTTCGATGCCACCCTCGCCGAGACCGATGGACACCTGGAGGTCAACACCGGCGGCTTCCGTATCGTGGTGCCGGAAGAGAAGGCCAAGGATTGGGGGCAGTTCAAGGGCCGCGAAGTCATCTTCGGCATTCGCCCGGAAGATATTCACGCTCGACCGTATGTCCCGCCAGGAATCCTCGAATCCGACATCCAGTCCACGGTCGACGTGACTGAGCTGATGGGCAATGAGATTTTCCTCTACCTCATGACCTCGGACGACAAGCAGTACATCGCCCGCGTCGATCCTCGCGTGCGCACCGAGCCGGGTGATGTTCTGGACCTGGCCCTCAACATGGAGAACGCCCACATCTTCGACCCCAAGACTGAGATCAGCTTGGCTGGGTAGTTCTATCTGCTAAATGCACATGAACAGCCGGGGCCGGCATATGCTGGACCCGGCTGTTTTTTATTTATGGCGCGACGTGGTTACAATTCAGGCATAGGTTGCAGTGAATGTTGCAGCGAATGCGTACATGACTCGCTGCGTACATGACTCGCTGCGTGCAAATTAGAGAAGCAAACCGAATAGGAGCCTTTAATGTCTGTCTTTACCGAATTTTCCCTGATGAAAGACTTGCACCGTTCCGGCGGCAAAATCGTGCTGCTGGTGATGGACGGACTGGGCGGCCTGCCCATGGAGGCGGGCAACGCTACCGAACTGGAAACGGCGCACACGCCCAACCTGGACCGCATGGCTGCCGAGGGCATGACCGGCCTCTCCATCCCCATCCGCCTGGGCATAGAGCCGGGCAGCGGCCCCGCACACATGAGCCTGTTCAGCTATGACCCCTTGCAATACGAGATCGGCCGCGGCGTGCTCGAGGCGCTGGGCATCGGCTTCCCCTTGCAGTCCAACGACCTGGCGGCACGCGGCAACTTCGCCACCGCGGCGGAAGACGGCACGATCACCGACCGCCGCGCTGGGCGCATCAGCACGGACGAGTGCATTCGCCTGTGCGAACAACTGCAAAACGCCACGAGCGACGTCTTGCCCGGCTACCAAGTCTTTGTCAAGCCGGTCAAGGAGCACCGTTTCGTCCTCATCATCCGCGGCGAGGGGCTGGGCGGTCAGCTGACGGAGACCGACCCCTTGGTGACGGGCAAGAAGCCGCTGCCCGTGACGGACGAAAGCGGCACGCCGCAGGGCGCGCACACCGCCGAGCTGGTCAACCGCTGGGTGACGGTCGCACGCGAAGCGCTGACCGGCGAACTGCGCGCCAACTGCCTCAACCTGCGCGGGCTGGCCAGCGACCCCGGCCTGCCCCAGATCACCGATATCTACGGCCTGCGCGCGGCCGCCATCGCCGTCTACCCCATGTACAAAGGCGTGGCGCGCCTGGTGGGCATGGACGTGATCGATTTCGAGGGCGAGCGCCCGGAACACGAGATCGACGCGCTGGCGAAGGCGTGGGACGACTATGACTTCTTCTTCATCCACATCAAGAAGACGGACAGCTATGGCGAGGACGGCAACTTCGACGCCAAGGTGCATGAGATCGAGGCGGTCGACGCCGTGATCCCGCGCCTGCTGGCGTTGAAGCCGGGCGCCGTCGTCGTCACCGGCGACCACAGCACGCCCGCCGCGCTGCGCAGCCATAGTTGGCACCCTGTGCCCACGCTACTGTGGAGCGTTACCGCCATGCCGGATGCGGTACAATCCTTTGGCGAGCGCGCCTGCTCCGCCGGCTACCTGGGCATGTTCCACGCCACCAATCTGATGCCGCTGGCGATGGCGCTGTCCGGACGGCTCACGCGCTTCGGCGCGTAAGCCATACAGACAGAAACACAAGCAAGAAAAGGCCCCAGGGGATACGCCCCGGGGCCTTTTGATTACTCTATTTTGATGACTCTATACAGATGTCAGCAGGCCGATTAAGCCTGGCTTTCTTCCGCCTCTGCTGTCTCTGCCTGCGCCGCGACCTGGTCGCCGCCATTGCCATGCACCAGACTCTTATCCTGGTACTTCTTGCCCTCTTCGATCAGCATCACGGGGATGCCGTTGCGAATGGGGTACTTGTAGCCGTTGCGCGGGTTGAGCAGGAACTTGCCGTCATCCACCAACTCCAGCGGCCCTTTGTCTTCGGGACATACCAGAATTTTGAGTAGCTCCTCGCTGACGTCGCCGCCCAAAGGCGCCTCGTCCAACGAGCGCACCGGCTGCGAAGGCAACACGCCGCCGCCACTGGAGGCAAATTCCGCCGCTGGCGGGGCCAAGAGCTTGCGCACTGCATAGACAATACCGCCTACTACTGCGGCAAAGAGCAAAAGGTTGAAAATTCGTTTCATGGTGACTCCCCCTTAACCATCAACTTTCTATCTGGACTGGAAGCCGTTCTTGCATTGGCTTTATCTTAACACACCCCTCCATAGGCAGGCAATCCAAACGCCTCGCTTTTGCGAGTCTCGGCTCAGGTCCCATTGCACTCACGCCCGGTTGCGGTAGAGGTCGGGGTTGACCACGTCCGCCATTTTGGCCTCGTCCAGCGCGCCGCCCAGAAAGCGGTTGACGGCCTGGATCTGCGGCTGCGGGTCGGCGAGCAACTGGTTGTAGTCCACCCACAGCGTTTGGAAGTTGGGCTGCACGTGCAGCCAGGCCGCGGTCTTCGCCACATGTTTGGCAAAAAGAGCGGCCATTTCCTCGTCGCTCACCTTGTCGACGGCCTCGCCGCGGCGTTGCAGCATCTTCTTCTGCGAGGCGAGCACTTCGTGGATGTCGCGCTGCATAAAGAGCGCCTGGTACGTGTACTCCGGCGGCAAATGCTCGAGCAGTGCTGAGATCACCTTGACGACCTGGCCTTGCGCTTGCCCCACCCAGGCCGTGTCGCCCTTGTCCAGCTTTTTGACGCGCTCGAACTCGTAGTAGCCCTCGGGGTTGTCCGGGTCGGGCATGCGCAGGTTATCGACGAAGACGCGCAGCCCGCCCACCTCCAGCATCTTCATCATCATGGAAGTGCCCGAGCGCGGCAGTCCCGACACGACAATGATCGGGCGTGACGGCGCATCCTCGCGCCCGCCAAAGAGCTTGTGCAGCAGTCTGTTCATGGCTGTGAGCTTTCGTCCCAGGCGACGACGAGCAGCGAGCCGGCCATATCGTGCGCCAAGGCATGGTGTTCGCCTTCGATGTCGATGAGGAGCGGCCCGTCGAACGGGGCGTGTTCGAGTAAAGTG
>JBBSBO010000420.1:0-3633 GCA_038251215.1 Caldilineales bacterium | reverse complement strand
GAGGCGACGCGCGTCTAGGCGCGGCGCAAGCGGAGAGAAGGGGGCGGCTGTGGCGGAACACGAGGTTTGGATCCCGGCGCTGCACCGCGACTTGACCGGCGGCGTGGAGATCGTGCGCGTAGCCGGCGCCACGGTGGGCGAGGTGGTGACGCGCCTAGAAAGCCTCTACCCGGGCATCGAGGCGCGGCTGTGCGAGGAGGGCCGCATCCGCCCGGCGATCGCGGTGGCGGTCAACGGCGAGATCAGCCGGCGCGGGCTGCACCAGCGCCTCGCCGCACCGAGCGAGATCCACTTTGTGCCCGCGCTCGGCGGCGGGTGAGGCGGGCCGTCGCAGGAATAGAACGCGGATGGCGCGGATTGGGGTGATCAAGTCGCCTGATTTGATTGCGTCAGGGCTAGAATTCGCGGCCGACCATGATCGTCCAATAGCCGCTGTCATGGCCAATGCCCGTGTCCTCCGCGATGCAGTTAAGGAGGATGCGCGCGTGGCCCGGGCTAGCCAGCCAGGCCGCCAGCACATCTGCGGGCCGGTCCGTGTTCATGCGCGCGATGGCCTCGCCCATGTATTGATAGCGATAGCCCTCGCGCAGGGCGCGCTCGTGCGGCTGCGAGCCGTCGGAGCCGACGTGATCCATGAAGCTGTGTTCGGCCATGTCGCGGCTGTGGCCTTGCGCGGCGCGCGTCAGCCGGGCATCGGGCGTCAGCAGGGCGCAGCCTGCGCCCTGCCGCGCGGCGTTGAGCGCGTCGAGCAGCGTGCGTGCGATTGGGTCGGCGTCGGGGGCGGGCTTGCTCGTAGCCGGCGCGGTGGACGCGCCGAGGACGGCAGGCAGATAGACGCGCAGCGACTTCGCTGTCTCTGCCTCGCGGGCGGCCTCAGCGGGAAGAGCGAGAGCCTCGGGCGCCGCGCCGATCGCGCCCGCCACCGCGTCGAGCGTAGACGGGGACTGGGACGCGCCGGCTGGCGACGGGTCCGACAATAGCGACGCGGCGGCAGTCGTCCGCCAGGTCGCGCACAAAGCGGCGCACACAATCGCCGCAATCACGAATGCCTGCAGCCAGTGCGCGACCGAGGTTGCGCCGCGCCTGCAAGGCCCGCTGTGAAATGCCATGGAATGGTTCAATGTTCACCTGTTTCGCTGTAAGACTTAGTGACGGTAATCGCTTCATCAACTGTCTGCCTCCCTGTGCTCCTCCCCGTCCTACGCAACGTCCTCGGTCCTCGAACGCCCGGCCATCGCCGCAGCGTGGCCTTGTTTTGACACGGCTGTTTGGGCACGGCTCCGCACTACCCTACCATATAGGCGACGTCTTGTAGTGGGCGCGCAAACGGCGGATACAGGCCGCGCGCAATACGGCTTGCCCGCGTAGGGATTCCACAGGTCAGCCGTGTGATTGGCGGGAAATGCCGGGGGAGACTTGGGGCAAGATTCTGCGGCAGTTGGTTGCACTTGGGCGCGATGCTATACTAGCCGGCATGAGCATACACGTATTGCCGCCCGATGTGGCGGCTAAGATTGCCGCGGGCGAAGTGGTGGAGCGGCCCGCCAACATCGCCAAAGAACTGATCGAGAACAGCCTGGATGCCGGCGCCACGGAGATCCGCGTGGAGGTGCGCGAGGGCGGGCAGCGCCTGCTGCGCGTGGGCGACAACGGTCACGGCATCCCCGCGGACGAAGCGCCGCTGGCTTTTCAACGCCACGCCACGAGCAAACTCGCCAGCGCGGCCGACCTGGACCACATCGTCACGCTTGGCTTTCGTGGCGAGGCGCTCTACAGCATTGCCGCCGTCTCCAACGTCACCCTCACCTCGCGCCATGCCGGCGAGGAGTTCGCGGTGCAGCTACGCTTGGAGGCAGGCGAAATCGTGGAGCAGAGCAAGGCAGGCGCGCCGACGGGCACGGTCGTCACCGTCGAGCATCTTTTCCACAATGTGCCGGCGCGACGCAAGTTTCTGCGCACCGCAGCCACGGAAGCGGGCCGCATCGCGGCCATCGTGCAACGCTATGCGCTCGCCTTCCCCGGCTGCCGCTTCATCTTCACCAACGATGGCCGCGAGACGTTCCGCAGCACGGGCAGCGGCGACCTCTTCGACGCGCTCGTGCAAGTCTATGGCCTAGAGACGGCGAGGCAAATGGTCCCCTTTGGCTTGCCCGCCGCGCGCACATCGGGCGAAGCGGCGGACTCGCCGGCACGCGGGCTGGACGACGAAGCGGTCTTTATGCCGGAGCGATCGGCCTTGTCCGCCGTGACCGCAGCCGATGCGGCGCAATCGATCCGCGCCTTCGGCTATGCGGGCCTGCCCACGCTGACGCGCGCCAACCGCAACGGCATTGACCTCTACGTCAACCGGCGCTATGTGGAAGACCGCAGCCTGACCTACGCCGTCGTTCAGGCCTATCACACGCTACTGCCCGTCGGGCGCTACCCGCTGGCGGTCGTCTTTGTCGAGATCGATCCGCAGCAGGTGGATGTCAATGTACACCCTCAGAAGACGCAGGTGCGCTTTGTACAGGAGCGCAGCGTGTTTAGCGCCGTGCAAAAGGCCGTGCGCCGCGCCATCGTGCAGAATGCGCCCATCCCCGACATGGACCTGCCCGCAGGCGAGGCGCCGTCCATCATGCCTGCGGACCGCGAGGCTTTCGATGCCTGGTCGGCGCGGCGCAGGAGCATCCTCGACGCGGGCAGCCAGCGTGACTTCGAGCTGGAGACTGGCGGCCCTGCCTGGGACGGGACTTTAGCGCCGGCGCCTGGCCTGGCAGAAGACGCCGCCTGGGCTTCGCAGCAGCCCGACGACGCTGCCGACCGCTCCGCCCCAGGGGCCGCTCAAGCCTCGCCAAGCGATCCCGCCCGCGAGGGCGATGCGCAGGATGACATGCACGAGGCGCCGCAGGTGGTCGTCACCGAGCAGGCGCGCAAGCTGCCGCCGCTGCGCGTGGTGGGGCAGGTGGGCACGATGTACATCATCGCCGAAGGGCCGGAGGGCGTCTTCCTCATCGACCAGCACGCGGCGCACGAGCGCATCCTCTACGAGAAGTTCATGGCGCAGCGCGGGGCGGTCGCCTCACAGCAGTTGCTGGAGCCGTTGGCGCTGCACATGGGACACGAAATCACCGGCCTGGTGGCGCAGCACCTGGACGAACTGAACCGCATCGGCTTCGGCGTGGAGCCGTTCGGCGGCGACAGCTTTTTGCTGCGCAGCATCCCCAGCGTGCTCTCCGGGCAGGACCCCGGCCGCGTGCTGCACGAGATCGCGTCCTCGCTGGCGGGGCGGCGTAACCTGGTGGGCGAGGAGATGGAGGCGCGCCTGGTGAAGATGGTGTGCAAGCGCGCCGCGATCAAGGCGGGGCAGTTGCTCAGCGTGATCGAGATGCAGGAGTTGGTGCGCCAGTTGGAGGCCTGCGCCTCGCCGCGCACCTGCCCCCACGGGCGTCCCACCATGCTCCAGCTTTCCGCCGGCGAGCTGGAGAAGGCCTTCGGGCGCGTGTAAGGGCCAACCGCAAAGATATTGTGATGCGCGTCAAGTCTGGGCGGGCCGAGAAGAGTAATTAGGGTCGAAGGGGCGTCCGGACTTGAGCACGCCGTAGGCGAGTTGAATGAGTTTACGCATGACGGCAGCGACGACGGTCATTTTGG
>JBBSBO010000419.1:0-3648 GCA_038251215.1 Caldilineales bacterium | reverse complement strand
TCGCCGTGATCGAGGCTGTGCTGGACGAGGGCGTCAACTTCTTCGACCACGCCGACATCTATGCCCGCGGCAAGTCGGAGGAAGTCTTCGCCCAGATCTGGGGCAAGCGTCCCGGTCTGCGCGAGCAGATCTTTGTGCAGTCGAAGTGCGGCATTCGCTTTGCCGACGACCCCGTGCCCGGCTACCCGCAGCGTTTCGACTTCAGCTACGAACATATCCTGCGCAGCGTGGAAGGCAGTCTGCGGCGCTTGCAGACCGACTACCTGGACGTGCTGCTCCTGCACCGCCCCGATGCGCTGGTCGAGCCGCAAGAGGTCGCCAAGGCTTTCAGCCTACTGCAAGAGCAGGGCAAGGTGCGCCACTTTGGCGTCAGCAACCACACGCCCGCGCAGATGGACCTGCTGCGCAAGTACTTGGACCAGCCCCTGGTCGCCAACCAGCTCGAGCTGAGCCTGCTGCACAACCACCTGCTCAACGAGGGCATTATCATGAACCAGGACAAGCCCGAGTACCCGGTGCGCGGGCACGGCACGCTGGACTACTGCCGCCTGCACGACATCACCGTGCAGGCCTGGTCGCCGCTGGCGCGCGGCTCCGCCACGGGCGGCAAGCCCGCCCCTGCCGGCTCCCCGGCGCATGCCGTCGCCGAGCTGGTGACGAAGATGGCGGCGGAGAAGAACGTCGGCCCCGAGGCGATTGTTATCGCCTGGCTGTTGCGCCATCCGGCCCACATCCAGCCCATCATCGGCACGACCAACCTGGGCCGCATCCGCGCCGCCTGCCAGGCCGACGGCCTAGAGTTGACGCGCGAGGAGTGGTATACTCTGTTCGCAGCCGGGCGCGGCGCGCCCATGCCCTAGCACCTGCTCGTCTCCCCATTTCAAAATTGTGACCAAGCTCCGGACCGAAATCCGGGCCAAAATTCGGAAGGAATTGAGCATGAAACCAACCATCGGGTTTATCGGCGTCGGCATCATGGGCTACCACATGAGCCAACATCTCATGCAGGCCGGCTACCCCGTCATCGCCTACGACAAATTCAAGACCGCTACCGACCGCGTCGTCGCGCTGGGCGCGCAAGAAGGCTTTTCCTGTAAGGACGTAGCCGCGCGCAGCGACGTGGTGATCTCCATGCTGCCCGATTCGCCGGACGTGGAGGCCGTGGCGCTGGGCGAGGACGGCATCATCGAGTCGGCCCGCGAAGGGCTGATCTACGTGGACATGAGTACGATTTCGCCTAGCATGGCGATCAAGGTCGCCGAGACGCTGGGCGCCCTGGGCGTGCGCTGCCTGGACGCACCCGTCAGCGGCGGCGAGGTCGGCGCACAAAACGCTGTGCTTTCGATCATGGTCGGCGGCTCCGGCGAGCTGCTGGAAGAAGTGCGCCCCGTCCTCGAGATCATGGGCAGCACGGTCACCTTGTGCGGCCCCGCCGGCGCGGGCCAAACGGTTAAGGCCTGCAACCAAATTCAGGTGGCGCTCAACTTCGTGGGCATGGCGGAAGCGCTCGTCCTCGGCGCTAAGGCCGGCGTCGACCCGGCGATCATCATCAAGGTGCTGCGCGGCGGCTATGCGCAGACGCGCGTGATGGACGTGCGCGGCCCGCGCGCCATCCAGGGCGACTTTGCGCCCGGCTTCAAGAGCAGCTTCCACTACAAGGACCTCAACATCATCATGCAGACGGCTACCAGCCTGCACGTCCCGCTGCCCGCCACCGCCGTGGCGCACGAACTCTTCTCGTCGCTGATGGCCCACAACCGCGGCGACCTGGACCACTCAGCCGTGCTGACCATCCTCGAAGAAATGGCCGGCGTGGAAGCGCGCACCACCGCCCAGCCCGACGCCGAGTAACCGCACGCGCAGCTCCTGCGAAACGAAAATACGGCCCCTGGCATCTGCCGGGGGCCGTATTGGTTTGGTCAGTTCATCGAGCCCGGCGCAGGCATGTATCAGCCGCGCGCCAAGGCTGTTACCCCTTCAGCGCGCCGCCCGTCAGCCCCTTGACAAAGCTGCCCTGGAAAAAGAGGAACATAATAATCACCGGCAAGGAAATGATCAGCACGCCGGCGGACATCAGGCCGTAGTCCACCGAAAAGCGGCCCCGGTAGAAGAGCATGCCCACAGGCAGCGTGCGCAGATTATCGCTGGTGAGAAAGACCATAGGCAGCAGCAGGTCATTCCAACTCCACAGGAATTCCAGCAGGGCCACGGTCAGCAAGGCGGGCTTGGTCAGCGGGATCATCACGTGCCAGAAGATGCGCAATTCAGACGCGCCGTCAATGCGTGCGGCGTCTTCCAGTTCGGTGGGCAAGTCTTTGAAGGCGGCGCGCATGATGAAGATAAAAATCGGCGCAGCCAGCGCCACGTCGGCTACAATCACCGATCCATACGTGTTGATCAGCCCAAAATCACGCATCGTCAGATAGAGCGGGATAATGATGGCGCCCACAGGAATGGTGAGACCGGTGAGGAAGACAAGCAGCAGCAGCCTTTGTCCGGGGAAACGCATGCGCCCGAAGGCATAGCCCGCCAGCGGCGCCACGATCAACATCGCGATCACATCTACGATCGAGATAATGAAGCTGTTCTTAAAATAGACGTTAAAACGCCCTTGCGTCCAGGCATTGACCAGGTTGTCCAGATGGGGTGGAATCGGCGGCCCATAGGGGTTAAAAATCACTTCCTGAGGCGTTTTGAACGCCGTGAACCAGGCCAACACCAGCGGGATCAGCGCGAAGAGCAGCAGCCCGATCAAGAGAACATAGACCACAACTTGATTGAGAGACTTTTGCACGCGATCTCTTGTTTGTTGGGCTTGGTCGCGTTGGGCGACTGTTTGGGGTTCAGGCATCGCTGCGCTCCCGCAAAGCTACATAGACGGTGGAAAAGCCGAGAATGATGATAGCCAACACGACGGCTACAGCGGAGCCATAGCCGTACTGGTTTTCCATAATGCCCTTCTTGAACATATAGGTAGCCAGCATTTCCGTGGCGCGCACCGGGCCGCCCTGCGTCGTCGCCCAAATGATGTCGAAGACCTGAAACGCGCCGATCATCGCCAGCAAGACCACAATGGTGATGACGTTGCGCAGGCCGGGGATCGTGACGTAGCGGAAGGTTTGCGTCGAGTTGGCCCCGTCGACGCGCGCCGCGTCGTAGAGCGACTGGTCGATGCCCTGCATGCCGGCCAGGAGCAGCACCACGCTCATGCCGAAGCTGGCCCAACCGGCCGCGATCGCCAACGCGGGCAAGGCCCACGTAAAGTCGCCCAGCCAGCCGCGCGCCAGGCTCCCCAGCCCCACAGCCTGCAACGTGCTGTTGAGCAGCCCGTCCGGGTTGTAGATCCAGCGCCAGATCATGGCCGTCACAATCGAAGCCTGCACCACCGGCAAGAAATAGCCCAGCCGGAAGACTACCCGCCCCTTGATGTCCATCGACAAAAGCGCCGCCGCCACCAGCCCCACGAAGACATTGAAGAAGAGAATCACGACCAGCCAGATCAGGTTATTGGTCAGCGCCTGCCAGAAGATACTGTCCGCGATCAACTCTTCGAAGTTGGCCAATCCCCGCCACTCGCGCTCTTTGGCAATGCCGTTCCATTTGTACAGCGACAGGATAAAGACCTCGATCGTGGGACGCAGCACAAAG
>JBBSBO010000418.1:0-3656 GCA_038251215.1 Caldilineales bacterium | reverse complement strand
CCGAGCAGAGCGTGCGCGTCTTCCCCGGCACGCAGGTTTACTATTGCTACACGGCGGTGAACACCGGCGCTACGACGCTGATCACGCACACTATCCGCGACACGAACGGCATAGCCTGGGATGAAAAGAGCGGCCCCGACGTGAACCTGCCGCCCGGCGCTTCATTCGACACGGTAGGTAATGGAGTAAAGCTGCCCGCGATTGCCGATAGCGATCAGCTCATCGAAGTGACGTGGACGGCGAGTGGAGTTACCGAGACGGTGGTCGCCACCTCCGTCGCCAATATTCAAGTCATCACCCCAGCCCTGGAGATTACCGCCACCGTAGGCCTTAGCCCCACGGCCTGCGCCGGCGACAGCCGCGTGGTCGTCCCCGCGGGCGGCGATGTGCAATATTGTCTGATCGTCGCTAACAGCGGGCCGATCACCCTGACGCGCCACCAGGTGCAAGACAGCGACCTGGGCATTTCCGGCAGCTTTGACTATCCGCTCGGCCCGGCGCAGCGCCTGACCATCACCCAGGCCATGCTGCCGCAGCTGGGCCTCGCCGGCTCGCTGCTGCGCACGGACGTGACGCAGACGCTGACCAACACGGTCGCCTATACCGCCACAACCATGGACGGCTATGCGTTCGGCAATGGCGGCGCAGTCAATGCCACGGTCTTCCACACGGCGACGGCGGCTGCGCACCTGGCGACCGCGCAGGTAGTCTTCACCAAGACCATCGGCACGCAGGAATCCGTCTGCGCCGATACGACCAACCTGAGCATTTCCGACCCGAACACGCCGCTCTATTACTGCGCCATCCTGCACAACACCGGCGGCGTCACGCTCACGCGCCATGTGCTGGCGGAGCCGCGCTTCGGGCTGAGCCTGGCCTTCACCCACACGCTGGCGCCGGATGACATCTTCCGCATCACCAACGATGTCCTCGCCAACGAACTGGACCAGGCGCGCCAGTTTGGCCCGTTTACGCTCTATAACGGCAGCAACTTGATCCTAGATAACACGATGCTCTACACCGGCAGCGTGCCCGCAGCCGCGGGACGGCGCGCTTATACGACTACGACGAGCGCCGGCGCTTTTGCCGGCCTCAACGTGACGAGTACGCCCACGCCTACCTTCACGCCGACGCGCGGCTCGTCGGACTCTTCGCCCACCAACACGCCCTGGCCCACGAGCACGCCGACCTGGACGCCGATCCCGCCCGCGCCCACGCCCACGCCGACCGACACGCCGCCCTTCCCCAGCGAGACGCCTACGCCCACGCGCAGCTATGCCATCTCGCTGCTGGAGACGCCCACCAGCGTGGCGTTTTCGCCGCTGGACACGCCCTTCAACTCGCCGCTCGAGGCGCCGGTCGACGCCGCCGCCATGCAGGCGACACTAGTGGCGCAGAGTACGTTCGACGCGCTGGCGACCGCGGGCAGCTCGCTCTACGCGCCGCAGTCGCCCCTGGATACGCCCACGCCAGTTCTCGCCACGCCCAGCCCGGCGGTGATGGTGGTGCTGGTGACGGAGACGCCCACGCCGCCCGCGCTGCTCGTGGCGCCGGTGCAGCGCCCCGTACTCTACCCCACGCCCACCTCCACGCCCGACATTTTGCTCTTCGCCGCGCGCGTGGCGGACAAGGTGACGTTGGCCGCGGGTTGGATCTGGTTTGCGCTGGGGTCGCTCGTCTTCTTCGCCGTCGCCGGGCTGATGGCGGGCCTTTCCTTCCGCCAGGCCGAGCGGCGACGCTTCGACCTTTCGCAGACCGGCGCCGACCCCTTTGATATCGACGGCTTCCTGCCGCCTGCGCCGCACAGGCCGGACCCAGGCGAGGACGACTGGCCCGACTCGCTGCCATGAGCCGGTCCCTGCGCGTCACCCTGCTCCTGCTGATCGCCGCGGCCTACGCCTGGCGTGTGCAGGGCCTCACCGCCCAAAGCCTGTGGCGCGATGAAGTAGACGCCATCTACTTCGCCACGCGCCACCTGCCGGACACGCTCTCGATGTTCGTGCGCGCCGGGCAAAACGGCCCGCTCTTCTTCCTGGCGCTGCGCCCCTGGTTCGCGGCAACGGGCACAAGCGAATTCGCCCTGCGCTATATCTCCGTCCTCGCCGGCACGCTGAGCGTCCCCCTGCTGTGGCAAGTGGCGCGCCGCCTCGCCCCGCCGCCCCTCGAACAAGCTGCGATTGCCCCAGTCGCCGATCCCGCCGCGCTCTCTGCTCCTCTATCTTTTCCTCTGCGCCCTCCGCGTCCTCTGCGGTTAAACCTTTCTCCCCACGCGGTCCCCCTGCTCGCCGCGACCCTCCTGGCGCTGAACCCCTATCAACTGTGGTACAGCCAGGAAGGCAAGATGTACACCACGGTGACGGCGCTGGTGTTGGCGGCGACGTTGCTCTTTTGGCAGGGCATCACACGCGGCGGTTGGCGTCCCTGGCTGGGCTACCTGCTCACGGTCAGCGTCGCCCTGTATACGCATCTGCTGCTGATCCTGCTCTACCCGCTCCATTTTGTGTGGTTCCTGCTCGCCTGGCCCCTCAGCCGGCGGCACTGGCGCGGCTATGCGTTGGCGATGGCGGGGCTGACCTTGCCCTACGTGCCCATGCTCTGGTGGCAATGGGAGTTGCTCACCGCGTCGCAGCAGATGACGGGCTTCGCCCGCACGCCGCTGCTGGAGATGCTGCGCACGCTGCTGCACAACCACAGCCGCGGCTTTATGCCGCCGGGCGCGCAATTATGGATGGCGCCGATCTTCTTCTTGGGCGCGGCGGGCATCTTGCTCGGCGCGGGCGAGATCGGCGCGTGTCGCCTGCGCGGCGACGGCGCGGCGGGGGCCGTCCTGGCGCCCTGGCGGCGGCTGGCGCTGCTGCTCAGCTGGCTGCTGGCGCCGATCTTGTTGATCTACGCGCTCAGCCTGCGCCAGCCCATCTTCACCGACCGCTACGTGATCTGGATCGCGCCCGCCGCCATGATCCTGCTGGCGCTGGGCGTGCAAGCCGTGCGCCGCTATGCCCAGCCCATTGGCCGTGTGCTGGCCGCGGCGCTGGCGATCTACGTGCTGGCCTTCTGGCTCTATGCCGGGTGGCAGCAAAAGACGCTGCCCATGAAGTATGACCTGCGCAGCGGCGTCGCCGCCATCACGGCACAGCGCTCGCCCGGCGCGCTGTTGATCTTACAGATACCGCACTTGCAATATGCGATGCGTTACTACAGCAGCGACTTCGGCGGGCGTCCCTTCGAGGGCAGCGACGCCCGCCTCGACCCCTGGGCCGAGGGGCTGTGGACCAACAACGGCTGGGAAGACGACGCGGCGCGGCAGCTCGCCGACCAGCAGATGCAGGCCATGACCGTGGGCATGCGCGATGTCTGGGTGTTGTTCAGCGAGGTGGAGATGTGGGATCAGCGCCACTTGATGCAGCAGTGGCTGGAAGCGCACGGCGTCGTAGCGGACCAGGCCGACTTCCACGGCGTGCAGGTGCGGCACTATCGGCTGGGACCTTGAAGCGACGGCAAACCGCAAAACTGCAAACCGCAAAGATATTGTGATGCGCGTCAAGTCTGGGCGGGCCGAGAAGAGTAATTAGGGTCGAAGGGGCGTCCGGACTTGAGCACGCCGTAGGCGAGTTGAATGAGTTTACGCATGACGGCAGCGACGACGGTCATTTTGG
>JBBSBO010000417.1:0-3658 GCA_038251215.1 Caldilineales bacterium | reverse complement strand
CGTGGCCTATACCGGGGCCAAACCCGTCTTTGCCGACGTGGACATGCAAACCTGGACGATGCTGCCGCAGGAGGCGGAGCGACTGCTCTCTCCGCGAACCAAGGCGATCATGCCCGTGCATCTGTATGGGCACCCGGCGCCGATGGTTGAGCTGGAGGAGATCGCCGCGGCGCATTCGCTGTGGATTGTGGAAGACGCCGCCGAGGCGCATGGCGCGCGCGTGGGCGAGCGCAAGGCGGGCAACCTGGGCCATATCGGCGCCTTCAGCTTCTTCGCCAACAAGATCATCACGTGCGGTGAAGGCGGCATCCTGACGACCAACGACGCCAAGCTGGCGGCCCGCTGCCGCATGTTGCGCGACCACGCCATGCCGCCGGAGCGGCGCTATTGGCATGACGAGGTAGGCTTCAACTACCGTATGACCAATTTGCAGGCGGCGGTGGGCGTAGCGCAGATGGCGCGCATCGACGAGTTCATCGCCCGCAAGCGGCGCATCGCCCAACTGTACTGCGAGGGGTTGGCGGATCTGCCCGGCGTCGTGCTGCCGGTGGAGCGCAGCGGCTATACCAATGTCTATTGGATGGTCTCCGTGCTGTTTGACGCCGCCTTCCCGCTGACGCGGGATGAGGTGATCCCCGCGCTGCGCGCCCGCGGCATCGACAGCCGCCCGTTCTTTCATCCGCTGGACACGTTGCCGCCGTATCACAGCGCAACGCCGTGTCCGCAGGCGTTGGCTCTTAGCCGCATGGGGCTGAACTTGCCCAGCTCGCCCAGTCTGCGCGACGAGCAGGTTGAAACCATTTGCCGGTCAATTCGCAGTTTAGCAGGCTAAGGCGCTGATGTCCTCCGAATCTTCAGGCCAATCGTCAGGCCAATCTTCAGGGTTGCCATTGTCTGAGCCGTGCGACGTCTCAATCATCCTGCCCACCTATAACGAGCGCGAGAACATCTGCGACCTGATCGACGCTATCCGCCTGCACCTGGCGTCAACGGCATGGCGCTACGAGATATTAGTCGTGGATGATGACAGCCCGGACGGCACGGCAAGCGTTGTGCGCGAGCGCTATGGGATCGCGGAGGGCGCGCAAGCCGCCATGTCACCGGGCGCAGACGCAGGGCAGGGCGAGGAAGCGGTGCGGCTGATTGTGCGCACGCGCGACAAGGGGCTGGCCTTTGCCGTGCGCGAGGGGATGGAACGCGCGCAAGGACAAACGCTGGTGGTGATGGACACGGACTTCAACCATGACCCGGCGATGATCTCGCAGATGGTGGATTTGCTGCGCTATTATGACTTGGTGATCGGCAGCCGTTTTGTGATGGGCGGCGGCATGGAAGACGCGCTGCGCTACCGGCTGAGTTTGCTCTATAATGTCTTTATCCGCTTCGTGTTTCAAACCCAAGTGCAAGATAACTTGAGCGGCTTTTTCGCGCTGCGCCAGGAACGTTTTCGCGAGCTGGCGCCGAAGTTCGACCGCATCTTCTATGGCTATGGCGATTACTTCATCAGGCTGCTGGTGGTGGCGTGGCGGCAAGACTGGAAGATTCTAGAAGTGCCCGTGTTCTATATTTTGCGCCGGCACGGCACGAGCAAGACAGGCTTCTGGCGCATTTTCAAAGACTACACTCTGGCGGTAATCCGGCTTCGTGTCCGGGGAATCTAGCGGCTGGGCGGGAAACGTGTCTCAACGACGATATGGCGTGGTCTTGTTGGTCGCGCTGCTTTTCTCTATCTATACTTTCACGAATTCGAGCAAGTTCCACGTGGTGGATGAGGTCAGCCTCTTTGGCGTGACCGAGTCGATCGCGCTGCACGGCGCGGTGGATACCAACGCCATCGCCAGGACGCAATGGGTGAACAGCCCCGGCGAGGTGTTGGGCGCCTTTGGCCCGGAGGGCGACGTCTATAGCAAGAAGGGTCCCGCGCCGGCCTTTGCCGCCGTGCCGTGGTACCTTGTGTTGCGCGGCCTGGCGAGGTTGAACGTGTCGCTGGGGCTGTTGCAGGGGACGCTGCTGTGGAATGGGCTGGTGACCGCCTTGACCGCGGCGCTGGTGTGGTTGGCGGCGGCGCGGTTGGGCTATTCGGACCGCGTGGGCGCGCTGTTGGGGCTGCTCTTCGGCCTGGCGACGATTGCCTGGCCCTATGCCAACCAGTTTTTTGGCGAGCCGCTTAGCGCACTGGGATTGCTGCTGGCGTTCTATGGCATCCTCGCCTGGCGCACGCAAGGCCGGCTGCGCTGGGCGCTGGCGGGGGGGATCGGCGCCGGGCTGGCTGTGGCGACGGTCACGGCGCATGTGCTGCTCGTGGCGGTGTTGATCGGATATGCCGCGGCCGAAGTGCGTTGGCCCAAGCGGCGGCGCGCGGCGCCGGCGGCAACTGACGGGCCGGCAGACGCGGCGCCTGCACGTTTCGGCATCCAGTCGGATGTGGTCGCGGCGGCGATCTTGTTCTTGATCCCGCTGGCGGCGGCGGGACTTTTTCTGCTTTGGTACAATGCGCTGCGTTTTAGCAGCCCGTTCCAGACGGGATACCACTTTGACGCGGGCGAGGGCTTCAACGCGCCGATTTGGGAGGGGATGTACGGCTTGCTGCTCAGCCCCTATCGCGGCGTCTTCTGGTTCACGCCGCTGTTTGTGGTGAGCGCGGCGTCTTTTGCGCCCTTCTTACGACGCCACAAACAAGAGGGGCTATTGATCGCGGCGTTGAGCTTCGTGCTGATCCTGCTCTACAGCTTGTGGTGGATGTGGTGGGGCGGCTTTGCGTGGGGGCCGCGCTTCCTGGTGCCGCTGACGCCGTTCTGGGTGCTGCTCCTGGCTCCGCTGTGCAGCCAACTGGCCGGCAAAATCGCCGCGTGGGACGTTTCGATAAAGCGCAATTGGCGGACGGCGTTGGCCGCGCCGGGCGCGTCCGGTTGGTTCCTGATCGTCTTTGCGCTGATCTCGCTGCTGGTCCAGCTCGGCGCGGTGGCGGTCAACTACGTCAACTTCGAGATCATGCTGCGCTCACTCTATCCGACGGACTGGAGCGACCCGCTGGCGTTTGGGCCGCCCGCGCAGTCGCTCGGAGATCTGCTCAACAGCCCCGTCATTGGCCAATTCAAGCTGATGAAGCTGGACTTCACGGCCAATTCGGACCTGGCATGGCTATGGCCGGACGGCAATTTGCAGTTGTTGCTGATGGCCGTTGGCGGCGCGGCGCTGTTGACGCTGAGCGGCTTGGCGGTGGCGTGGCTGATCGACGCGGACCGGGGACGTCCGTCTGTGCCCAGCCGGCCCGTGCGTTGGCTCGTGCTGGCGCTGCCCCTGCTCTTTGCGGCGTTGTGGACGAATGAGGTGAGCTACAACCCGCACTACGGGGATGTCGACCAGGGCTACCGCGGCGTGATTTCGCATATCTGCGAAGCGGCGGGGCCGGGCGATGTCGTGGTGACCGTAGCGCCGTATGCCTATCAGATTCCCATGAACTGGCTCGGCGGCGAATGTGCGGACGTGCCGCCGATCTTGGGCTATGCGCCTGATGCGATGGAGCATCCGGAGGCGCAGGCGGTAATGGCGCGCACTTTGGCCGAGCATAACCTGGTTTGGTTTGTGACGGGCGGGCTGCCGCCCAATGACCCGGATAATACCCTGGAGCGCTGGTTGGCGGATAACGCGTACAAGG
>JBBSBO010000416.1:0-3669 GCA_038251215.1 Caldilineales bacterium | reverse complement strand
GGCGTCGTGTTGGAGATCTCCAGCGTCACATAGCCCTCCCAGGCCGGCTCGAAGGGCGTCACGTTGACGATGATGCCGCAGCGGGCATAGGTGGACTTGCCCAGGCAGATCGTGATCACGTTGCGCGGGATGCGGAAATACTCCACCGTGCGCGCCAGCGCGAAGCTGTTGGGCGGGATGATGCACACGTCGCCCTGATAGAAGGCCATGGCGCTTTCGTCGATCGCCTTGGGGTCGACCACGGTCAGCCGCCCGGTGGCGGAGGTGAAAATGCGAAACTCGTCGGCCACGCGGATGTCGTAGCCGAAGCTGCTCAGTCCGTAGGAGATGGCGCCCTGGCTGACCTGGCCCTCGACAAAGGGTTCGATCATGCGCGTCTCCAGCGCCATGCGGCGGATCCAATGGTCAGGTTTGATTGACATGGCGGGCGCCTGCCTCAACTTTGCTCTGCGTAGGAGTTAAGTAGAAAACTGCATTGGATTAGAACAAGCGGACACTGATTAACACGGATGCAAGAGAGTTTCACAGATCAATCCGTGCCGATCTATTCGATCCATTCAATCAGTGGCCTATTTAGGTTGCTCAGGCCGGCTGGGCGTGGCCCTGCTTTTGCGGCGACCGGCTGCGGATGCGCCGCCAGATCATACCACGCCGCGGCGCGAAGAGGAAGACGAGCACAAAGATGGCGGTGGCGACCAGCACCATGGCCGGGCCGGAGGCGATGTTGGCGTAGTAGCTGAGGTAGAGGCCGATCACGTTGGAGGCCGCGCCGATGGCCGCGGCGACCGCCATCATATAGGGCAGACGACGCGTCAGCAGCTGCGCGGCGGCGGCGGGCGTCACCAGCATCGCCAGCATCAGCGCAATGCCCACGGTTTGCAGCGAGACGACGATGGTCACCGCGATCAACACAAGCAGCAGGTAGCGCAGGAAGGTGACGGGCAGGCGCAGCACCACCGCCAGCGTGGGGTCGAAAGCCAGCACGAGGAACTCTTTGTAAAAGAAGAAGATGATCGCCAGCGTCAGCGCGCCCAGGCCGAAGGTCAGCCACAGGTCGCCAGTGGAGACGCCCAGCACATCGCCGAAGAGGATGTGCGCCAGATCTACGGCATAGCTGCGCACGGTGCTGAGCAGGGCCACGCCCAGGGCAAAGCTGCCCGCGAAGACGATGCCGATGGCCGTGTCCTCGCGCACCTCGCCGCGCTGGCTGAGCGCGCCGATGCCGATCGCCGCCAGGATGCCGAAGCCGAGCGCACCCACAGCCAGGGGCCAGCCCGCCAGATAGGCCAGGACGACGCCGGGCAAGATAGCGTGCGCCAGGGCGTCGCCGAAGAAGGCCATGCCCTGCAAGATCACATAGGTCCCCAACACCGAACAGATGACGCCGACCATGAGCGAGGCCAGCAGGCCGCGCGCCATAAAGCCATAGGTCAGCGGCTCGGTGAGCCATGCAACCCACTCCATGTGCATACTCCTTCTCGCGTTGCAGCCTAGCGGGGCATCACTAGCGTTTCAGCGGCTCCGGCTGGGGTTCGAGGGGGGCGGCGTGGGCCGTGTGATCAGGCGCCTGCGAGCCGAGCATCTGCGGCACGGGCGGCACGCCGCCGTCGCAGCAATCGTCGGTGACGAAGAGTTCGCCGCTGGGCGTGCGCACCACGTGCATTTGGTTGCCGTAGGCCTGGCTGAGGATGGGCGCGGTCAGCACCTCGTCCGCCTTGCCCAGCGCCACCAGGCGACGGTTGAGCAGCAGGATGAGCGGAAAACGCTCGCCCGCCTGGTTGAGGTCGTGCGTGGCGACGAGCAGCGTGATGCCCTGGCCGCGCAGCCGGTCGAGGATGCGCAGGAAGGCTTCCTGGCTAGGGATGTCCAGCCCGCCCAGCGGCTCGTCGAGCAGGAGCAACTCGGCCTCTTGCGCCAGGGCGCGGGCCAAGAAGACGCGCTGTTGCTGCCCGCCCGACAATTCGCCGATCTGGCGGCGGGCGAAGGGCAGCATCTCCACCTGTTCGAGCGCGGCCTGCGCGATGCGGCGGTCGCGGCGAGCGGGCCAACGCCCCAGGCCGATCTTGCCGATGCGGCCCATCATCACCACGTCGCTCACGCTGACGGGGAAGCGCAGGTCGATGCGATTGCGCTGCGGCACATAGCCGACGCAGATGTGGCCGCGCGGCCCGCTGCCATAGACACGCACGCTGCCGCGCTGCGGCTTGACGATGCCGGCGATGACGTTGAAGAGCGTACTCTTGCCCGCGCCGTTAGGCCCCACAACCGCCACCTGGTCGCCCTGATGCACGGTGAAGCTGACATCTTCCAGCGCGGGGATGCCGTCGTAGGCGACGGAGACGTGCTCCAGCTCCAGGCTGGGCGCTTGCACGTCGTGGCGGGCGGGGTGGTGAAAGAAGCTGGGCATAGGACGCAAGACCTGCTCGCAAGACTGCCGAAAAGCGGCCCAACGGAAACGCGGGCCATCCAAAACGCCTGCCTATTGTATCACAGCGCGGGCGCTTGCCAAGCGTGGCTGAGACGGAATCTCATTTGATGGGACGCGGTTGGGCTGGGCGCTTAGCTCGCCGGCTTTGACGTGTGTATACGCCGCGGGTGTATACTAACGTTGCACCCGGAAACTGCCCAAGCGAGACGTGTTTGTCGCGTGCGGCGCCCATTCCATCGCCGGTGCTGAGGCGACTGTTTAGGCCCCCTGCCTGATCAACCCAATACATAATCCATCACTTGCAATCCACACAATGGAAGCCAAACCAGCCATGAAGAATGTCCGGATCGGATGCGGTCAGATTACGTGGAAGAATGTCGACGCGGCCACGGCCCTGGCGGAGATCGCCCAGGCCGGCTATGAGGGCGCCCCCGCCTCGCCGCGCGAGGGCAAGTCGACGCAAGAGGTATTGGACCAGTTCGCCGAGTACGGCCTGAAGCCGGCGCCCGGCTACCTGGGAGCCGACTATTGGAACAAGGCGCTGGAGCAAGATATCCTGGCGCACGCGCGCCGGTTGGCGGACTTTGGCCGCGCGGCGGGCCTGACGGAATTGTACGTGGCGGCGGGCGGCTTCACGACCTACACCACGTCGCGCGGGCTGACGCGTGCCCAGGTCGCCGGACATGTCACCGCCGCCGACGCCATGAGCGACGAGGAATATGCGCAGTTCGCCAAAGTGCTCAACGAAGTGGGCCGTATCACCGCCGACGCGGGCGTGCGCAGTTGCTTCCACAATCACGTGGGCAGCGTGATCGAGACGCGCGAGGAGGTCGACCGCCTCTTTGGCCTGGCGGATACTGACGTCATCTTCATGGGGCCGGACACGGGCCACCTGGCCTGGGCGGGCGTCGACGTCGTGCAGTTCTGCCGCGACTACGCCGACTCGATCAAGACGATGCACATCAAGGACATCGACCCGGTGGTGCTGCGCGAGGGCCAGGCCAAGGAGTGGGACTACGGAACCTTCAGCGACGCCGGCGTCTTCACCGAACTCGGCCTGGGCTTTGTCGACTTCCCCGCCGTGTTTGACATCCTGGATAAGGCGGGCTTCGAGGGCTGGCTGATCGTCGAGACCGACGTCACGCAGCAGCCGCTGCAACTCCGGCACTTCAACAACCGCGTGCGACCCCAGCACGGGCGACAGCGGGTCGTCGGTGAAGCGCCCCTCGCCCACATACGTG
>JBBSBO010000415.1:0-3674 GCA_038251215.1 Caldilineales bacterium | reverse complement strand
TGGACGTGGTCACCCGCGCCATCGAGCTGTACTACGAGATGAACGGCTACGACAAGGTGACCGGCGCCCCCAGCGACGGCAAGCTCGTCGAGCTGGGCGTGGGCTGGCTGGCGGAAAAGCAGCCCGCGGTCATGGCGTAGCGGCGAGGAAGGATTCTACCGCAGAGAACGCAGAGGGCGCAGAGAAGAAAATAGGCGGGCGGCGCGTCATCGGCCGTCCGTCTTTTTGCGGGATCTGCTCCTTGACAAGAGGATGGCGGGGCCATAAGATGACCATAGTTGGTGATTCTATTGGCCCGAAAGAAACGTCCACTTGGAAAGAGTCCCGCAGATCGAATGAAAATTGTGCTTGAATCTCTGCTCACTTGCCCCCATTGCGGCTTTCAAGAAGAACTAACCATGCCGACTTATGCGTGTCAATTCTTTCACGTTTGTTCCGGTTGTGGCGAGCAGTTACGGCCGAAGGCGGGAGACTGTTGCGTCTTTTGTTCTTACGGCAGTGTGCCCTGCCCGCCGATACAACAGGCAAAACCCTGTTGTGGATAACCTCCCTGCGTCGCCCATCATCGAACCCGAAGTCCTAGAGCTAACCCGCGACCTCGACCTGGACGCCTTCTGGGCGGAGAACGTGCGCTGCACCACCTTCACCACGCACAAGCCGCGCGGCCCCGTCTCCTTCGCGCCCGACGACCATTGGATCTTCGAGTTCATCCGCACAAAGGCCAAGCCGAAGAGGGAATCATGATATTGAACTGGTTACATGTTTTTTCGATTGCAGCTCTTATTCTTGGCCTTGTAACCGCCGTGGGAATCATCATCGATGAGGTTCGACATCCACAGTCCATGTGGATCATGAATATCGTTTGGCCGGTGACAGCCTTGTTCGGAACATTATTGACGCTTTGGACTTACGTGCGTTATGGCAGACTTGCCACCAAGGAGGCGGTCGCCGAGGCCAAGCGCCACCATCGCGAACCCCCAAGCAAGCTCAAGACGCCCTTTGCCATTATGGTCGCCAAGGGCGCGCTCCATTGTGGCAGCGGCTGCACGCTCGGCGACATCGGCGCCGAATGGCTGGCCTTCGGCATCCCCACGATCGCCGTATGGCTCGGATGGCAGTCGCTCTTCCAGGAGAAGATATTCGCCGTTTGGATACTCGATTTCATCGTCGCCTTCGTGCTTGGCATTGCGTTTCAATACTTTACGATTGTCCCGATGCGTCATTTGAAAGTAGGTGAAGGCATCATCGCGGCGATCAAGGCGGACACGCTGTCGCTGACGGCATGGCAGATCGGAATGTATGGCTTCATGGGCCTTGCAAGTCTGTATCTCTTTCCGCGCATATTGGGCGTCCGCCTTGAGGTCAACAGCTTCGAATTCTGGTCCATGATGCAGATTGCCATGATTTGCGGCTTTATTACGAGCTACCCTGTGAACTGGTGGTTAATTCGAGCCGGCCTCAAAGAGGCAATGTAAAATCAATTAGAGTCCTATCTCCCATGCCCATCATCGAACCAGAATTCCTGGAACTGACCCGCGACCTCGACATGGACGCCTTCTGGGCGGAGAACGCGCTCTGCACGGCCTTCACCACGCACAAGCCGCGCTGCCCCGTCTCCTTCGCGCCCGACGACCATTGGATCTTCGAGTTCATGGACGTGCCCTCCACCGTGCGCTACTACTTCGACAAGCCCTACCGCGACGACCTGCACCGCCAGGTCAACCGCGTCACACTGGAGTACGTGGGCAAGGCCTTCTTCGACGAGGACACCCTGGCGCATGAACCCAAGCGCATCGAGAACCTTTTCGGCTGCGAGTTCACCTACCACGAAGGCAGCACGCCCTGGCTCACCCCCGCCACCGACGACCCCGACGAGTTCGCCCGCCTGCTCGACCGGGCCGAGGCGACCGACGTGGCGGCCTGGGCGCTGCCCGACGCCTTCCGCGCCGAGTGGGAAGGGCGCGCCGCAGCCGGCAAGCCGCAGCCCAAGCTGGGCGCGGGCAGCCGCGGCCCCGCCACGATCATGACCTCTGTGCTGCACCCGGAGACGGTCTTCTACTGGATGATGGACCGCCCCGCGATCATGCGCCGCTTCCGCGATATTCTGGCGGAGCAGATGGTGGCGCTGAATCAAACCCTGCGCCGCTACAGCGGCAGCGACGCGCCCGGTTGGTGGATCACCGACGACAACAGCGCGCTCTTCAGCCCGGCGCTCTATGCCGAATACTGTGCGCCCGTGCTGGCCCGCGTGCTGCAGGCCTTCGCCCCGGGCGACGCCAACCGCTACCAGCATTCCGACAGCTCGATGGGTCACCTGCTCGAGCAGCAGGCGGCGCTGGGCATCAACGAGATGAACTACGGCCCCGGCGTGGACGCAGCCCTGATCCGCGCCAAGCTGCCGCACGCGTGGATCCGCGGGCATACGCCGCCCTTCCTCCTGCGCAACGGCGCGCCGGACGAAATCCGCGCGCGCGTGGCGGAGGACTTCCGCAAGGCCGGGCAAAGCGGCGGCCTGGAAGTGACGACCGCCGGCTCGCTGGCGGCGGGCACGGGCGTGGGGCGTATGCGCTACTTCATGCAGCTGGTGCAGGATACGTGCCGCTATCCGGTTACTCCTTTGCCCTCTACCAAGCAATCCACGCTTTAATCGTTACTGGATTTGACAAAGATTTGTTTTTCGCCTATGCTACGGTTACAAGATGTTGTAAGTTCTGACGGAACGACGCGAAGACGTTGCACAGACTTGCAAGGCTAGGTCAGATTGCCGGCCAAAATGCTAGGCTAAGTTTGAGTGATGTTCGGCTGCTCAGTAGTTGGGAACGACGACGTTTTGTAACAACCGTTTTGCGTACATGTATTAAAGCAAGGAAACAAGGAGTTTTCCAACAATGAGTGAGCAGCGTTACACCGGCACCGTCAAGTGGTTCAGCGATCAGAAGGGCTACGGCTTCGTCACGTACGAAGGCGGCAAGGACGTGTTTGTCCATCATTCCGCCATCGAAGCCCAGGGTTTCCGAACCTTGGCCGAGGGTGACCGCGTCGAGTTTTCCGTCGAGCAAGGCCCCAAGGGTCTGTCCGCCACCAACGTCCGCAAGATCTAGTCGCTAGATTACGCGGTTGCTTGGCTGCGACAGTCAATGCAGTAACAAAAAGAGGGCCGGCCACAAGCCGGTCCTCTTTTTTTACTTCTCCCGCTATAAAGCGCGGCCTGTGGCTCATGAAACTTAGGAAATTACGACGCTGGGCATTCCCGATCTGTATTCCTACGGCTGCGCCGGCTCGGCGCGGACGGCGTTGGTCACGCGCCCCGTCTGCTCGAACTCGCTGATGTTCGCCAGCGTGGCGGCGGCAATTTCTGCCAGCGCCTCGTGCGAGAAGAAGGCCTGGTGCGCGGTCACGATCACGTTGGGAAAGGTGAGCAGGCGGGCGAAGACGTCGTCCTGCACCACCTGGTCGGATAGGTCCTGAAAGAACAGCTCGTCCTCTTCTTCATACACGTCAATCGCCAGATAGCCGATCTGCCCCGACTTCAGCCCGTCGATCACCGCCGGCGTATCCAACAGCCCGCCGCGGCTGGTGTTGACCAGCATCATGCCGCGTTTGAGCTGGGCGATCGTGGCAGCGTTGATCAGGTGATGCGTCTCCGGCGTCAGCGGCACGTGCAGCGTGATGAT
>JBBSBO010000414.1:0-3682 GCA_038251215.1 Caldilineales bacterium | reverse complement strand
TCGTCGTCATAGGCTGCGAAGCCGCCGTTGAAGTCTGCGTTGAAGTCGGCATCGTCGCCCGTATCCTCCTCGCCCGCAGGCATATGCACGCCGTTGATCGTGGGCGCGAGGTCGAGCAGTGGCTTTTGCAGCTTACGACCCTCGTCGTTGACCGCAATGGCGACATCCACGTAATTCTGGATCATATCCGCCAGCAGGCTGGTCTGCCCTTCGCGCGTCTGCGCTTTGCCCTTGACCACCACAATGGAGTCCGGCTCGAGTAGCCCCTTGTACTCGGCATAGGTGCTGGGGAAAACGACGACCTCGCACTGGCCCTGCATATCTTCCAATTGCACAAAGGCCATCGGCTGATTCTTCTTTGTATTGATCGTGCGCACGCCCGCGATCATGCCGACCAGGGTGACGTTTTTGCCGTCGTAGCGCGCGTCCAGTTCGTTGCAGGCGCAGCTCGTGATGTTCTTGAGGTCGATGCTGACGTGGTGCAGCGGGTGGCTCATGGCATAGACGCCGAGCAGCTCCTTCTCCCATTGCAGGCGCTCGCGGCCTGTTTCTTCTGCCACGTCGGGCAGTTGAATGGGGACGACCTCCACCGTGCCGCCGCCGTCGCCCATCAGGTCGAACATAGAGAGTTGTCCGCTGTCGCGCGCGGCGTGTACGGAAGCGGACTGGCTGACGAGCGTGTCGACGATGTGCAGCAGTTGGCTGCGCCGCCCGAAACGGTCGAAGGCGCCCACCTTGATCAGGCACTCCAACGCGCGCTTGTTCACCTGGCGCAGGTCCACGCGGTCGCAGAAATCCTCCAGGCTCTCGAAGGGACCGCCTTCCTCGCGCGCCGCCAGGATCGTCTGCACGGGGCCTTCGCCCACGTTCTTGACCGCGGCCATGCCAAAGCGGATGGCGCTGCCCGCGGGCACGGGGAAGTCGTAGGTCAGGCCGCTGTCGCGCATGGCGGAGCTGGGCGTGTCCGCCGGCAGCGCCTGGATGTCGAAGTCCAGTCCGCTGTAGTTCACGTCCGGCGGCAGCACGTCGATGCCCATGCGCCGGCATTCCTGAATGAAGTTGACGATCTTCTCGGTCTTGTCGCGCTCGATCAGCATCAGCGCGGCCATGTATTCGACCGGGTAGTGCGCCTTTAGATAGGCCGTCTGCACGGTGATGACGGCATAGTCGGCGGCGTGGCTCTTGTTAAAGCCATAGCGGGCGAAGAACTCGATGTCGCCGTAGATGTCCGCCGCGGCTTGCTTGGGGATGTCCTGCTTTTCGCAGCCGGCGATAAAGAGCAGCTTGTGCTTCTCGATATCCGAGGCTTTTTTCTTGCTGATGGCGCGGCGCACCAGGTCGGCCTCGCCGGGCGTGTAGCCCGCCAGCCGGCTGAGGATCTGGATGATCTGCTCCTGGTAGACGATGATGCCGTAAGTCTCCGCCAGGATTGGCTCCAGCGAGGGGTGCTTGAACTCGACCTCTTCCTCGCCGTGCATGCGCCGGATGAACTGCGGGATGTACTCCATCGGCCCGGGGCGATAGAGCGAGATGGTGGCGATGATGTGCTCGAAGGCGCTGGGCTGCATCTCCGTCAGCACGCGACGCATGCCCTGCCCTTCCACCTGGAAGACGCCGCTGACCTCGCCGCTGGAGAGCAGCTTAAAAGCCTCGGCGGCAGCTTCGCCCTCGAAGGGGATGTTGCCCAGCCCATACTCGATGCCGTGGCGCTCGTGGATCAGCCGGCCCGCCTCGCGCATCACCGAGAGCGTACTCAGGCCCAGGAAGTCGACTTTGAGCAGCCCGATCGACTCCAGGATAGGGAACTCGTACTGCGTGATCGTACTCGTAACCGTGTTCTTGTTGCCGCGCATCAACGGCGTGTAGTGCGTCAGCTCGCGGTCCGCTACGATCACGGCCGCGGCGTGGACGCTGGAATGGCGAGCGACGCCTTCCAGGTTCATCGACGTGTCCAGCAAGTCGCGCAGGCGCGCGTCGTTCTCGTACTTCTCCGCCAGCTCGCTGCTGTAAAAGTCATGGCCCGGCGTGAGCACGTCGCGGATGGTGACCGGCTTGCCGGGGATGGCGGGGATCAGCTTGGCGATCTGGTCCACCTCGAACAGCGGGATTTCCTTGGCGCGGCCCACGTCGCGGATGGCGGCGCGCGCCTTCATGCGGCCAAAGGTGGCGATCTGCGCAACCTGGTCTTCGCCGAACTTCTCCAGCGTGTAGCGGATCATCTCCTCGCGCTGATCGTCGGGGAAGTCCAGGTCGAAGTCCGGCATAGTGACGCGGCCCGGGTTGAGGAAACGCTCGAAAATCAGGTTGTTCTTGAGTGGGTCCAGGCCGGTGATGCCCGTGCAGTAGGCGACGACAGAGCCGGCGCCGGAACCGCGCACGTTCCACCAGATGTTGCGCCGCCGCGCAAAGTTGCACAGGTCAGCCACAATCAGAAAATAGATGTCGAAGCCCATCTCGTGGATGATGCGCAGCTCGCGTTCCTTGCGCTCTTGGATGGCCTCGCTGGTTGCCTCCGCCCCGTAGAGGCGGTGCAGCCCTTCCTCCGTCAGATGCCGCAGGTAGGTCTCGTAGGTGAAGCCGTCCGGGATGGGCAGATCGGGCAGGTGATACTGGTTATCTTCCAGGTCGACGTCGCACATTTCGGCGATGCGCACGGTGTTGTCGAAGGCGCTCGCCGGCAGATCGATAAAGGGCCGGAAGGTGGCCTCCATCTGTTCGCGGCTCTTGAGGAAATAGCTGGCGTCGGACATGCGCATGCGCTTTTCGGCGCTGACGGGCGTGCCGGTCTGGACGCACAGCAGCACATCGTGCGGGCCGCCGTCCGTCTCATGCACATAGTGTACGTCGTTGGTCGCCACCATCTGCAGGCCGAACTTCTCCGCCCAGGGGACCAACACCTTGTTGACCGCCACCAGCTCGGGCACGTTGTGCTCTTGCAGCTCGATGTAGAAGTTCTCGCGGCCAAACACATCCACATACCAGCCCAGCCGCTCATAGGCCTCTTTGTCTTTGCCCTGCATGAGCAGCTGCGGGACCTCCGCGCCGAGGCAGCCGGTGGTGGCGATAATGCCCTCAGCGTGCGCGGCGAGGAAGTCGTGATCGACGCGCGGGCGATAGTAGTAGCCGTGGAGGTGGCTGGCGGATGACAGCTTGAGCAGGTTGCGATAGCCTGCCATGTTGCGCGCCAGCAGCAGCAGGTGGTGATTCTCGCGGTCGAACTGGGCCTCGCGCCCGCCCATGGGGCGACCCCAGACTGTCTGGTAGGCTTCCAGCCCGATGATGGGGCGGATCTCGGCGTACTTGCAGGCGCGGAAGAACTCGACGGCCCCGTGCATGGCCCCGTGATCGGTCAGCGCCAGGGCCGGCTGCCCCAGCCGTTTGGCCTCGGCGACCAAATGCTTGACGCGCCCCAGCCCGTCGAGCAGCGAGTATTCGGAGTGGGTGTGCAGGTGGACAAATTCGCTGGACATGAGCATTCTCCGCCCCCGCTTGCGCGACCAAGAAAGGGCCGCTGTGTGCGAGGGTCTACTCTTAAAGACGGGCGCTGGGCCGTTTTGATTGCGGGCGTTTTGCCGCCAATCGTCGCCGGTTTTTGGTACGCGCTACGAATTGTTGCGAAGCGATGGCGCAGAGTCTACGCGCCCATTATACCAAAGGGCGCGTGGATCATGATACCGCCGAC
>JBBSBO010000413.1:0-3689 GCA_038251215.1 Caldilineales bacterium | reverse complement strand
GCCCGCGCCCATCATCTCGGCCCTGCTGCTCGATGGCGCCGGCGACCTGTGGATCGGCTGCGCGCAGGGCGGAGTCGCCGTGGCGTCGCCGGCATCGCCCTAGCTGTGTGGCCCTAGCTGTATAGCCGTAGCTATGTCTTCCTAGTCGTGTCGCCCGCCATGCCCTGCGCGCTGCCCTGCGCGAGGGCGACTGCCTGCAAAGGAAACGCTCCATGCCCGACGCCATCCCCCTAGTGGTACACGCCACCCACGAGGCCGGCCTCAAGCTGGGCGGCATCGGCGCGGTGTTGGACGGCTTGCTCGGCGCGGCCCACTATGTCGACAACGTCGAGCGCACGATCCTCGTCGGCCCCATGTTGGCCGGCGACGCTGTGATCATGGAGCGCCTCTCCAACCCGCGCAGCGGCCTGACTCTGCGCTACAGCAGCCTGCACGGCATCACCGCCGGCGTGTCGGAGGCGCAGCGCGCCGCCTTGCAACAGGTGGAGCAGACCTTCGCCGTGGCGCTGCTCTATGGCACGCGCCGCTTTGGCGCGTACGAGCACGAGGTCATCCTCGTGGACGTCAGCAACCCCAACTGGAACGAGATCAACCTCTTCAAGTTCTATGTGTGGCAGAACTACGGCTTCGACGCGGCGCGCTATAGCTGGGACCCGGAGTTCAATCTGTACTTCATGATCGCGTCGCCCATCTTCGCCGCGCTCAAGGCCATCGGCGCCGACGCCGGGCTGGGGCCGGGACAAAAGACGATCCTGGCGCATGAATGGCTGGGGCTGCCCGTGGTCTTCGCCGCGCAGATGAACGAGCCGGACCAGTGGCGCTCGGTCTTCTATGCGCACGAGACCGCCACCGCTCGCCGCCTGGTGGAGGACCACGACGGGCACGACACGCGCTTCTACAATGCGCTCTACAAGGCCCGGGAATGGGAGCTGAGCCTGGAGGCTACCTTCGGCAACCAGGACCATCTCTACAAGAATCCGCTCCTTAAGCTGGCGGCGCGCTGCGACAACATCTTCGCCGTGGGCGACCTGGTGGTGGAGGAGCTGCGCTTCCTGGGCGGCCCGCTGCTCCACGCGCGCATCGACCTAGTCTATAACGGCATCACGCCGGTCGACGTCACGCTGGAGCAGAAGCTGGCCTCCAAACAGCGCTTGCAGGCCTATTGTCATAACCTGCTCGGCTATACGCCCGACTATGTCTTCACGCACGTTACGCGCATGGTGCCCTCCAAAGCGCTGTGGCGCGACATCCGCGTGCTGGAACACCTGGAAGAGATGCTGCGCCAGGCGGGCAAGCGCGCCGTGCTCTTTGTGCTCAGCACGAGCGTGCCGGCCGGTCGCCGCCCCGAATGGGTGATGGCCTGGGAAGAGCAATACGGCTGGCCCGTGGGCCATCGCGGCGATAACGGCGACCTGATCGACCAGGAGGCCCAGTACTTCTTCCACGACGTCGAACCCTTCAACCGCGCCGCCACGCAAAGCCAAATCGTCTTCGTCAACCAGTTCGGTTGGAGCCGCGAGCGCTGCGGGCGGCGCATGCCCGCCGACATGAAGTTCGCCGACATCCGCCTCGGCTCGGATTTGGAGTTCGGGCAGAGCATCTACGAGCCGTTCGGCATCGCCCAGGTGGAGCCGCTCAACAGCGGCGCGCTGTGCTGCATCAGCAACGTGTGCGGCTGCGCCGGCTTTGTGGCGCGCGCGGCGGGCGGCCTGGAGAATGCGCCCAACCTCGTGGTGGCGGATTACGTCACGCTGCCCGGCGGCTATTGGCTGGGCAGCCCGTATGACGCGCTCTCTATCGACGGCGGCGTGCGCGGCTGGATCGAAGCGACCAACAGCTACGCCACGGCCAAGACCATCTTCGAGCGCCTGCCCAAAAACGAGGCGGAAATGCAGGCGCTGCTCACGGCGGGCCAGGCCATCGCCCAGCGCATGAGCTGGGACATCGTGGCGCGCGACATGCTGTTGCCCGGCCTGCGGCTGTAGATTTTGGAACCCGGCAACATGATGGACCTTATGATGGATACTATGATGGACCTTTCTCGCTATCAGCGACAATCCCTTTTCCCCGACATCGGCCAGGACGGCCAAGAACGGCTGGCGCAGGCTACGGCGGTGATCATCGGCTGCGGCGCCACCGGCTCGGCGTTGGCGAACTTGCTCGTGCGCGCCGGCGTGGGCCGCGTGCGCATCGTTGACCGCGACTTCATCGAACTCAACAACCTGCAACGGCAGATCCTGTTCGATGAAGACGACATCGCCGCCAACCTGCCCAAAGCCGAGGCGGCCGCGCGCAAGCTGCGCCGCATCAATAGCCAGGTCGAGGTCGAGGCAATCGTTGCCGACGCCAATGCAGGGAACATCCTGGATCTGCTGGACGGCGCCACCGTCGCGCTGGACGGCGTCGACAATTTCTCCACACGCTTTCTGCTCAACGACGCCTGCATTCGCCTAGCCCTGCCCTGGGTCTACAGTGGCGTCGTCGCCTCCTATGGCATGACCGCCACCTTCTTGCCGGAGGGCGCGGCGCAGAAGCTGCCCGGCGCGCGCGCGACCACTGGCTGCCTGCGCTGCCTGCTGGGCGATGTGCCCGCGCCAGGGGCAACCGCCACCTGCGACACGGCGGGCATCCTCGGCCCGGTGGTCACGATGATCGCCTCCATCGCCGCCGCCGAGGCCATCAAGTTGATCGTGGGCCGCGGCACGCTTAACCCGGGGCTGCTGCACTTTGACCTGTGGCTGCACGAGTACGAGCAGTTCCACGCCGCCGGACAACGTCCCGGCTGCCCGGCCTGTGACCTGCATCATCTCGAATTCCTCAATGCTGAAGCGGGCGCGACCAGCGCCGGCCTGTGCGGGCGCAATGCCGTGCAGGTCAGCGTGACCCCCGCCGCAGGACGCCCGCCGCGCCTGGACTTGGCGCGCCTGGAGCGGCAACTGGCGCCCGTCGCCACGCGGCTGGCGCGCAACGAGTTCCTGCTGCGCGCCGAGATCGACGGCTACGAGTTCACCGTCTTCCCGGACAACCGCGCCATCATTAAGGGCACGGATGACGAAAACACGGCCAAGGGCCTGTTCGCCAAATACATCGGCGGATGACGGATGACGAGTGACGGATGAGAATGGAGGATGAAAGCGGAGGATGACGAAACCGCCCGCGCCGCCCCCCCCAAGCGCCCAACTGCGCACCCTACAGCCGCAGGACTTGCCTGCGCTGGCGGCGTTTTGGAATCGCGCCTTCGCCGGTCGCCGCAACTTTCGCCCTATCTCCGCCGATGAATACCGCCGCCGCATCCTGGAGTGCCCCGCTTTTGACGCCGCCGGCCTGATCTTGGCCTGGCAGCGCAACGCGCAGGGCGATGAAGAATTGGTTGGCCTAGTACACGCCTTGCGACCTCCCGCGCTCAGCGGCCCTTATCGGCGCTGGAGCGGGAGCCATGCCCTGGCCGTGCTCTACGTGGAGCCGCGCGTGCGCAAGCAGGGCATTGGCAGCCGCCTCTTGCAGGCCGCGGAAAACTGGCTCTACTACTGTCCTGTGGACGTGGGCGGGCAGGCGCTGCCCTGTTATGGCGGCGTGGAAGGGCCGCGCTCGCCGTTCTTCGGCAGCCCGCAGCACATGGGCGTGGCCGCGCGCGATACGGAGCTGTTGCACTTTCTGTCCAAGCGCGGCTATGCTGTAGTCCAGCCGGG
>JBBSBO010000412.1:0-3690 GCA_038251215.1 Caldilineales bacterium | reverse complement strand
TCCGGCGCCCACTGCGGTTCGGGCATCGAAGGCTGCGAGGGTTCTGGCCCCAGGGGCTGCACCTGCGGCTGCGGCTGATTCGACCAGCCGGCATTGCCCTGCGCGCCGTCATGTCCGTCACGGCTAGGCGGCGGCCCAATCAGGGCGAAGGCGTCCAGGTTCACATCGATTTCTTCATTGGGAATGCCCCACTTGCGCCACACGCGCACAAACAGCGTGATGACCTCTGCTTCCGGCGCCAGCGTGGTGCGGAATTCCGTGAAGTAGCCCGGCTTGAGGCGGTCGAAATACGTGTTGATGCCGGCGTCGGTCCAGTTCTTGACCTGCCGCCAGTCAGCGTTCGGACCCTTCACCCAGCCGACCTCGACGCGATAACGCCACGGGTCGCCTTCGAGATTCGTGGTGCGCACCATGCCGCGCATCGTGAAAGTGTACTTGCCCCACGGGTCCAGGCGCACAGTCTGCGACAGGCCGGCGTAACGGTCGTGATCGGGAGCCATCAGCCCCTTGCCGTTGATCTCGATCAGCTGGCTATGTTTGCCGTCCGCCACCACCGGCTCCCACTGGTCGTCGTAGAAGCCATAATTGGCCGCGCCGCCATTGGTGAAGCAGTCCCAGCCGGCCCCGACGATGCCGCAGCCCGGCACGTTGACGAAGCCGTGCTCAAAGCTGCCGTTTGCCAGCACGTCCGCTTCCGACGCAGTGGTGGTCATCGGCGCGGCTGTGATCAGCGCGGCCGAGGCCACAATGGCGATCGTCAGCGCGATGCTGATCCACTTGCGCTGTCCAGGCGTCGGCTGCCACCCACGAATGTGCAGCTGGCCTGCGCGAAGTGCAGAGAAATGATTGCGTAGATGTTCCTGCATACGGGCTAACCTCCTTGCTAGGTCATACCTGTCGGCGCACACCACCCCAGCGAGCGCCAAATTTCCTCAGCTAAATCAGGTTAAATAAAATTGCCGCGCCACCGAGTAGTCCCCGGCTGATGCGGTGTGATCGGGTTGGATTCATCGGCCTTCCCGGCGGGCAGCGCCGCCGAGTCGCCTGTGAAGTTTGGCACATCTGTTGTCACGACGCGCCACCCCTACCACGTCGCATCTGGAGGATCCGTAGAGCCGGCGCTCGCTTCTTGCCCCCTCATTGAGACAGCACACGCGGCATCCGGCGCTACAACAGTTATGACGCAGAAGGCAGGCAATAGTGACGGCGAAATGTGGATAACCTGTGAATAACTCGCACACGACGGACGACGTTGAAGGCGGCATTGCGAGCGCCGCGTATTCGCGCAAGCGGCAGCGATCCGAATAACAGGATCGCCGCCGCTTGGCGTTGGCAAAGTCTAGGTTGTGCAGGAAGTATCGTGAATCGAAGGATGGGGCAGAGAGTACAGGCTCGCTCAGGCCGCAGGCATCATCTCGCCCAGATTGACCAACGCCTGCTCTAGCACGAGGATGGCGCGCCAATATTCTTCCAGCGCAATATGCTCGCCGGGCGTGTGATCGAGCGCGCTGTCGCCCGGCCCATAGGCCAAAATCGGACAGCCCCACGCCGGGCCAACCACGTTCATGTCGCTCGTGCCGGTCTTGACCACAAAGCCGGGGCGCTCGCCGTCCCCCCGCTCACGGATGGCGGCAAGAAAGGCGCGCACCAGCCCGGTGTCACGCGGGCTGCGCCAGGCGCGCTCATAGCCGCGGAATGCCAGTTCCACGGCGATCTCCGGGCCGTCCAGGTGGACGCTGCCGGCGAGTAATTCCTCGCCGCGCGGCGACATTGCCCGCGGCGCGCTCGCCAGATCCGCCGCCCAATCCGCCAGTTCGCCGGCAAAGCGCGCGGCGTCGAAATCGAGCGGCAGGCGAATGCCGGCCTGGGCGCTCACGGTATCGTTGAGCGCGGCGTCGACTGAGGTCTGCAAGTGGCGTAGGCTGGGCTGCAACTGGTCGAAAGTCTGGCCGCGACCGGCGTTAAACCCCGAGGCATAGGCGTCGAGCCAGTTCCACAGCGCCACGGCGGCGGTGGCAATGCCCGCATCCGGCCCGGCGGTGTGCGCCATGGGCCGCCGCGCCAGCAGCTCCACCAGCAGCCTGCCCTTGTAGCCGAGGGTCACACGCCGCCAGTTGCTCGGCTCGCCAATCACGCAGGCGGACGGCGTTGGTTCAGCGCGACCGTCGAAGCGGTCGCGAATGAAGCGCGCGCCCTTGCTCGTGGCAGCTTCTTCCTCCACCGCGCCCGCCACCACCACGCGCAGATCGCGCCGTCGCAGCCACTCGGCATCCAGGCGCGCCGCCGCCAGCACAAAGGTCGCCAGCGGCCCTTTGGCATCGACCGACCCGCGCCCATAGAGGAGTTCGCCCTGCTCACTCGGCTCCAGCCGCACGGGGATGGCCCCGGGCACGGTGTCGATGTGCCCCAGCAGCACGAGCACATTGCCCGCGCCCGCCTCGCCTACCTCGCCGACGGCGTTGCCCGCCTCGTCGACATAGGCGCGCGCATAACCTAGGCGCCGCATCTGCTCGACGAGCCAGGCGCTCGCCGCCGCCTCTTGCCCCGAAAGCGAGGGGATGCCCACCAGCCCTGCCAGCAGATCAATCGCCGCCTGCCGCGTGGGAGAAGTCAGTGCCTCAACACCCATCCTTCACCATCCATCCCAAAAGTCGTTTTTTACTCGCTGAGGACCCGCGCGATCGCCTCGACGCCGATCTCGATCTCCTCCTCGTTGATCACCAGCGGAGGCAAGAGGCGCAGCACGTTGCTGCCCGCAGGCAGCGCCAGCACGGCGTGATCCTCCATCAGCGCCTTCAAGTACGGCCCCACCCGCTCGCGCAGCTCGATGCCGACCATCAGCCCCAGCCCGCGAATCTCGCGTACGGTCTGGCACGATGCCAGCACGGTATTCAGGCGATCAAAGAGCATCTGCCCCATCTCCGCCGAGCGGTCGATCAACTCCTCGCGCTGGTATGCCTCCAGCGCAGCCAGCCCTGCGGCGCACGCCAGGGGATTGCCGCCAAAGGTGGAGCCGTGCGCGCCCGGGTAGAGCGCGGCCTGCACCTGCTCCGTATACGCCAGCGCGCCCATGGGAAAGCCGCCGCCAATCCCCTTCGCCATGCAGATGATGTCCGGCTCCAACCCAAAATGTTGATGGCCGAACCAGCGCCCCGTGCGCCCAAAACCGGTCTGGATCTCGTCCACCACCAACAGCGCGCCGCGTTCGCGGCAGAGCCGCTGCGCCGCCTGCAAGAACTCCTCCGTGCCCACATTGACGCCGCCCTCGCCCTGCACCGGCTCGACCATCACCAGCGCGGTACTCTCGTTGATAGCCGCGTCCAGCCGTTCAACGTTGTTGTAGGGGACATGCGTCACATCCAAGAGCGGCGCAAAGGGCTTGCGGTATTTAGGCTCCCACGTCAGCGAGAGCGCGCCGATCGTGCGGCCATGAAAACTGCGCATGGTCGCCACAATGCCGCTGCGCCCCGTGGCTAGGCGCGCGTACTTGATTGCCCCGTCGATGGCCTCGGCCCCGCTGTTCGCCAGGAAGACGTGCGACAGATGAGGCGGCAGCACTTCCGCCAGCTTGGCGACGAACTCCGCGCGCACATCATTGTAAAAGAAGTTGGGACAGACGATCAGACGGTTCGCTTGGGCCGCAATCGCCGCACTCAGGTGGGGATGGCAATGGCCCAGCATGGCGACGCC
>JBBSBO010000411.1:0-3690 GCA_038251215.1 Caldilineales bacterium | reverse complement strand
GGGCGAATCGGCGGGCAAGGACTGGGCGGACGCCGTGCAGTTCTTGCAGCTCATCGAACTGATCGAGACGCCGGTCGAGGCCGAGACGCTTTACACCAACGAATTCTTGCCGTGAACGAGGGCGGCGCTCCCGGCGGCGCCGGCGAGACGGGCGCCGCGCGGCGGCTGCTCGTGGTCGAGCGCATCAGCAAAGCCTTCGCCGAGGGGCCGCGGCCGACGCGCGCCTTACACGATGTCAGCTTCACGGTGGCGGACGGCGAGTTCGTGTGCCTGCTGGGGCCGAGCGGCAGCGGCAAGAGCACGTTGCTGCGCATCGTCGGCGGGCTGATCGCGCCGGACCAGGGGCGCGTGCTGTTTGACGGGCGACCGTTGCATACGCCGCAACCGGAGATTGGCTTTGTGTTCCAGTCGACCAACTTGATGCCGTGGCGCACGGTGCTGGAGAATGTGCTGCTGCCGCTGGAGATTCAGGGCGCGGCGCAGGCACAGGATCACACGCGTCGCGCCGTTGAACTGCTGCGTGTGGTGGGGCTGGAGGGATTTGAGCGGGTCTATCCCAAGCACCTGTCCGGCGGCATGGCGCAGCGCGTGGTGTTGGCGCGCACGTTGATCCAGCAGCCTAAGCTGATGTTGATGGACGAGCCGTTCGGTGCGCTGGACGCGCTGACGCGCGAGCGCATGAACTTGGAACTGCTGCGCGTGCAGCGCATCCAGGCCGCCACGGTGCTGATGGTGACGCACAGCATTCCCGAGGCGATCTTTTTGGCGGACCGCGTGATCGTCCTGAGCGAGCGACCTGGGCGCATTATCGCCGAGGTGACGATTGACCTGGCGCGCCCGCGCACGATGGACATGACGGCGGGTGCGCAGTACGGCGCGCTGGCGATGGAAGTGCGCAGGCACGTGGGCAACGCCATGGCGGATGTCGCCATGTAAGACGGGTGACTACCTTCGAGGAAGCTCGCAGCTTCCTCGAAAGTGGAGCGGAAATCCATGCAACATAGAGTGAGAGGAAAATCGGCGTGCATGATCCCATGCTGCTGAGGTCGGTGCTCTTTGTGCCCGCCACCAGCGAGAAGCTGCTGCACAGCGCCGTACGCAGAGGGGCGGATGCTATCCAGGTTGACCTGGAGGACGCGGTGGCAGCGGGCGAGAAAGAATCGGCGCGCACGGCTGCGGCCGCGGCCATCGCCTGGCTGCAAGGGCGCTGCCCTTATATTGTGGCGCGCATCAATCGCCCGCTGCGGCCGGCGGTGCGCGACTTGGAGGCGGTGGTCGTGCCCGGTGTGCAGGCCATCACCATCCCCAAAGCGCCGAACGCCGCATTTGTGCGCCTGATCGACGAGACGATCGGGGAGTTGGAGGTTGAGCGGGGGCTGACACGGGGCGGCATCCGCCTGATCGCCATGATCGAGACGGCGGAAGGGCTGGCCAATGTCAACGAGATCGCGATGGCATCGCCGCGGCTGCTCGCACTGACGGTGGGGCCGGAAGATCTCTCCGCCTCGCTGGGTTCGCAGGCGACGCCGGACGCGCTTTACCTGCCGAGCATGTGGACATTGGTCGCGGCGCGGCGCGCGGGCATCATCCCGCTGGGCTACGCGGGCACGATCAGCGAGTATGGCGATAAGGCGCTTTACCGGAGCTGGATCGAGCGGGCGGCCGCGCTGGGCTTTGAGGGCGCTCTGTGCATCCACCCCAACCAGGTGGACATCTGCAACGAGGTCTTTCAGCCGCCCGCCGAGGAGATCGTCAAGGCCCAGCAGTTGATTGCCGCCTTCGAGCGGCATCAGGCCAAAGGCGAGGGCGTGTTTGTGGCGGACGGGCGCATGGTCGACGCGCCGGTGGTGGCGCGCGCACGCACGGTGCTGGCTAAGGCGGAGGCGTTGGCACGGCGGCAGGCGTGAAAGCCATTCCACTGTGATTTTTACCGCACCGCCGCGCCGCTCCAATTGACGCCCCTTGTTGCCTGTGATAGCGTACAACCAGCCCAAACGCGGCGGCGTCTGGGGGCGATGACCTACTCCAGAGCAAAGCGAATTAGCTTGAATCGGATTCAGATGGACTTCAAAAATAGATCGGAAAGATGTGAGCGCTATGAGCGATGAACTGACACCGGCGCGCGTCCGCTTCGCGCCCAGCCCGACCGGCTATCTGCACCTGGGGGGGCTGCGCACGGCGCTCTTCGATTGGCTCTATGCCCGGCACACCGGCGGGCAGTTCATCCTGCGCGTGGAAGACACGGACCAGAAGCGCTTCAACCCGGAGAGCCTGGACGACCTCAAGGCCAGCCTGCGCTGGCTGGGGCTGGACTGGGACGAGGGGCCGGATATCGGCGGGCCGTATGCGCCATATGTGCAGAGCGAGCGCCGCGCCATCTATCAGGAATATGTGGAGCAACTGATCGCAAGCGGCCATGCGTACCGCTGTTATTGCTCGCCGGAGGATCTGGAAGTAATGCGCGAGGCGCAGCGCACGGCAGGCCAGTCGCAGGGCTACGACCGCCGCTGCCGCCACCTGACGGCGGAGCAGCGCGCCGCGCGTGAGGCGGAAGGGCGGCAGGCTGTGGTGCGCTTCGCCGCGCCGTTGTCGGGCACAACGGTGGTGCATGACCTGTTGCGCGGCGATATTGAGGTGGAGAGCCTCAGCGTGCAGGACCCGGTCATCCTCAAGAGCGACGGCATGCCGACCTATCACCTGGCGGTGGTGGTGGACGACCATTTGATGCACATCACGCATGTGTTGCGCGGCGAGGAGTGGATCTCGTCGGCGCCACTGCATAAGCAACTGTATGACGCCTTCGGTTGGCCGATGCCGCAGTGGGTTCATCTGCCGGTGATCCTGGACCCCAGCGGCAAGGGCAAGATGAGCAAGCGCAAGACGGTCGTGGCGGGTAAGGAATATCTGGCGTTGGTGCATGAGTTTATCGAGGGGGGCTATTTGCCGGAGGCGATGTTCAACTTCCTGGCGAATGTCGGCTGGAACTTTGACCCGGAGCGCGAGATATTCACGCCGCAAGAGGCCGTGGCGCGTTTCGATGTGGTCAATATCAACCCGACGTCGGCCGCGCTGCCCTATCCCAAGCTGGAATGGATCAACGGCGTCTATATCCGCGATATGGCGGCGGACGAGTTGCAGCGACGCCTGGCGCCTTTCCTCGCCGCGCAGCTGGGTCTGGACGAGGATGAGCTGCTGCACAGCGAGCGGTTGGCCCAGCTTGTGCCGCTGATCCGCGAGCGCATCAAGCTGTTGACGGACGCGGCGGACAAGGTAGACTGGGCCTTCGCCCATGCCGAGGACATTCGCTACGACGACCCGGCGCTGTTGATCGGTAAGAAGTTAACGGCCAAGCAAAGTTTGGCTGTGCTGGAGCAAGGCCGCCGTATCTTGGCGGAGGCGCCCGAATTCGGCGCGGCGCAACTGGAGGCGAACTTCCGCCAGGCGGCGGAGGCCGCGCAGGTGAGCGTGGGCAGCTTCTTTGCGCCCTTCCGCGTGGCGGTCACGGGCAAGACGGTCTCGCCGCCGCTGTTCGAGAGCATGGAAGTGCTGGGCCGCGACGAGGTCGTGGCGCGGCTGGATAACGCCATCCAGGCGCTGGCCGCGTATGCCGCGCAGTCGCCGGCTGCTTGAGCGATGCGCCCACCCCACAAGTAGGCAGGGCCGTGCGCTGCGCCCGTTGTTGCGGCGGGC
>JBBSBO010000410.1:0-3702 GCA_038251215.1 Caldilineales bacterium | reverse complement strand
CCGTCACCAGGCCCTTGTACTTCGCTGCACAAAGGACATACGTTACAATGGCAAATGTCATTACAGTTGTGAACTTGTTCCTTGCTGTCCTTGCTGTTGCTTTTTCTTTGCGATTTCTTTGCGTACTTTGCGCCCTTTGCGGTTGATAGTTTTTTAGTAGGAAACTGTCTAGCCAGAAAGAACGACGCCGATGCTAAAGCCAGCCGAACTGTCCCTGGAAGAGATGGGCGATCTCGCCGCGATCATCCCGGCGTCTGACCCGGAAGTCAAGCTGCGTTACCGCGCCATCCCCTCGTTTGAAGAGGAGACGCGCCGCGCCATCATCCCCGTGTGCGAGCCGACCCTGGGCGGCAACGAAATGAAATACGTGCAGCAGGCCATCGAGACCAACTGGATCTCGTCCGCCGGCAGCTTTATCCGCGACTTCGAGGCGATGTTCGCCGAGGCCTGCGGCACGCGCTACGGCATCGCCTGCGCCAACGGCACCGTCGCCATGCACCTGGCCCTCGCCACGCTGGGCCTGGAGCCGGGTGACGAGGTGATCCTGCCCACCTTCACCATGATCGCCACCATCAACGCCGTCACCTACTGCGGCGCGACGCCCGTCCTCGTCGACCAGGAGCCGGACTACTGGCAGATGGACGTCAACAAGGTAGCGGAGAAGATCACGCCGCGCACGAAGGCCATCATCCCCGTACACATCTATGGTCACCCGGTCGACATGGACCCGCTGATGGCGCTGGCGCAGGAACACGGCATCGCCGTCATCGAGGATGCCGCCGAAGCGCACGGCGGCGAATACAAGGGACGACGCTGCGGCGGGCTGGGCGACGCCGCCGGTTTCAGCTTCTACGGCAACAAGATCATCACCACGGGCGAAGGCGGCATGATCACCACCAACAACCGCGAGATCGCCAAGCTCGCCTGGAACCTGCGCGACCACGCCTTCAGCACCGAGCGCCACTTCTGGCACAAGTTCGTCGGCTTCAACTACCGCATGACCAACCTGCAGGCCGCGGTGGGCCTAGCTCAGGCCGAACAACTGGACAAATTCGTCGCCGCCCGCCGGCGCAACGCCGCCGACTACAGCAGTCGCCTGCACGACATCCCCGGCATCACCACGCCGCCGGAAGCCGAGTGGGCCAAGAACGTCTACTGGATGTACGGCATCCTCGTAGACCAAGCAGCCTACGGCATGAACCGCGATCAACTGCGCCACGCCCTCGCCGAGCATGGCGTGGAGACGCGCACCTTCTTCATCCCCATGCACTGCCAGCCGATCTACTGGGAGATGTTCAAAGGCCAACGCTACCCGGTCGCCGAGGCGCTGTGCCGCGACGGCTTCTATCTGCCCAGCGCCTCCTCGCTTTCGCTGGAGGAAATCGAGTACGTCGCCGGCGTCATCCGCCAGGTCTGCTCTAATTTATAGTTCCCACAGGAGAAAATGATGGAAGAAAAGCCCCGCGTCAACAAGTGCGTCCTCGCCTATTCGGGCGGCCTGGACACCAGCATCATCGTGCCGTGGCTACGCAACAACTACGGCTGCGAAGTCATCTGCTACTGCGCCAACCTGGGCCAGGCGGACGAGCTGACCGGCCTCGAGGAAAAAGCGCTCGCCTCCGGCGCGTCCAAGTGCTACGTCGAAGACCTGCGGGCCGAGTTCCTCACCGATTTCGCCTTCCCCACCATGCAGGCGGGCGCGCTGTATGAGCGCGACTACCTGCTCGGCACCTCCATGGCGCGCCCGCTGATCGCCAAGCGCCTGGTCGAGGTCGCCGAGATGGAAGGGGCGGACGCCGTCGCCCACGGCGCCACGGGCAAGGGCAACGACCAGGTGCGCTTCGAGCTGACCGTGATGGCGCTCAACCCGCGCCTGCGCATCATCGCCCCCTGGCGCGAATGGAACATCCGCGGGCGCAAAGACGCCCTCGAATACGCCGCCGAGTACAACGTGCCCGTCAAGGCGCGCGAGGACCGCATCTACAGCCAGGACCGCAACTTGTGGCACCTCAGCAACGAAGGCGGCCCGCTGGAAAACCCCTGGAACGAACCGCCGGCGGACATGTTCGAGTGGACCACCAGCCCCGAACAAGCGCCGAACGAGCCGGAATATGTGGAACTCTACTTCCGCAACGGCATCCCGGAGCGCATCAACGGCGTCGCCCGCGGGCCGGTCGGCCTGCTGGAGGAGCTGAACAAGCTGGGCGCCAAGCACGGCGTCGGCCGCGTCGACATCGTGGAGAACCGCCTGGTCGGCATGAAGAGCCATGGCGTCTACGAAACGCCGGGCGGCACCATCCTCTACGAGGCTCACGCCGCCCTCGAACAGCTCTGCCTAGACCGCGAGACCATGCACTTCAAGCAGATGGTCGCCCTGCGCTATGCGCAACTGGTCTACAACGGCCAATGGTTCACGCCGCTGCGTACGGCGCTGGACGCGTTTGTGCAGCAGACGGAGCAAAACCTGACGGGCAGCGTGCGCCTCAAGCTCTACAAGGGCAACGCCATCCTCGTCGGGCGACGCAGCCCCTTCAGCCTCTACCGCGAGGACTACGTGACCTTCGACGCCGACGACGTCTACAACCAGGCCGACGCCGAGGGCTTCATCCGCCTCTTTGGCCTGCCGCTTAAGGTCGCGGCCATGCTCAAGATCGAAGGCAAGGGCGCCAGCGAATATGACAGCCCGGACTTCTCGGACTTCAAGCGCGACTAGGCGACGCGCGCTGTGACCGGCGTGAATCCCGTGACCTCCGCGTCCGGGGTCATCGAGGGCGCGCCGGCGCGCATTGCTCCGCTGCGCGCGGGGCATGCTGCCGGCGCCGCTCGCCTGCACATCGCCGGGCAGCCGGGCACGTTCCTCACCAGCCTGGGCGCGGACGTGCTCACGGTGATCTACGCCGCACTGCCGACCTCGCGCCATGGCTTTGGCTTTGCCGCGCTGGGGGCCGATGCACAGGCAAGCGATGTACAGGGAAACGATGCCCTGCTCGGCTTCGTCAGCGCCACGACCGGCGTCGGCGGCCTCTTCCGGGAGTTGGGCGCGCGCCATGCTGCCCGGCTGCTGCCGCCACTGCTGGCCCGCTACGCGCGCATGCCCAGCCTGATCGGGCGCAGCGCGCAGACCGTGCTCTACCCACTGCTGGCGCGCGAGCCGCACGGCCTCGGCGAAGTTCAGCCGGTCAACTCGGCGGAGCTGCTCTCGATCATGGTCGAACCGGCCCTGCGCGGGCACGGCCTCGGCGCGGCGCTGCTGGACGCGCTGCTGGCGGAGTGCGCGGCGCGGCGCATCACCCAGCTGGATGTAACCGTGGACGCCGGCAACGCGGGCGCACGCCGCTTTTATGCGCAGCACGGCTTCACGCAGCGCCGCACATTCCGCCTCTATGGGCGTGACATGTGTCTGTACGCCCGCTCAGTCTAGCGAGGGACCACGCGCGACAGGACAGTCCGCCCCCACTGCCCTGCCCCGCCCGCCATCATGACAAACGGCCTGCCTGCCACCAAAACCCAGTCGCCCGCCTTCAGCCTGCAACGCAGCCGGCTGATCTGGCTCGGCCTGCTGGCTGTGCTGACCGTGGCGCTACTGCTGACGCTGGGCGACGCCGACGCAACCTGGGCAGCCGTCAAAGCGGCGGACTGGCGGCTGATCGGCCTGGCGCTGCTCATCCACTACAGCGGCTTTGCCGTGCGCGGGCTGCGCTG
>JBBSBO010000409.1:0-3702 GCA_038251215.1 Caldilineales bacterium | reverse complement strand
CAAGCCGGGGCAACGCGTGGCCCTGCTCGGCGCCACCGGCTCCGGCAAGACGTCGCTGATCAACCTGCTGCCGCGCTTCTATGACTACACCAGCGGCCATATCTTGCTGGACGGGGTCGAGCTGAAGGATTACTCGCGCCGTTTCCTGCGCGGTCACATCGGCATCGTGGAACAAGAGCCGTTCCTCTTCTCGCGCACCGTGCGTGAGAACATCATCTACGGCGTAGGCCATAACGTGCCGCAGGAGCAGGTCGAGGCCGCCGCACGCGCCGCCGCCATCCATGATGTGATCATGACCAAGCTGCCCGAAGGCTACGACACCCTGGTGGGCGAGCGCGGCACCACCCTCTCCGGCGGCCAAAAACAGCGCGTCGCCATCGCACGCACGCTGCTCAAGGACCCGCGCATCCTCATCCTCGACGACTCCACCTCCTCCGTGGACACCGAGACCGAAGCCTCCATCCGCCAGGCGCTGGAGACGCTGATGCAGGGGCGCACCACGTTCATCATCGCCCACCGCATCCAAAGCGTGATGGACGCCGACCTGATCCTGGTCCTGAACAAGGGGCGCATCATCCAGACGGGCCAGCACGAGGAACTTGTCCAGCAAGACGGCATGTACCGTCGCATCTTCCTAGCGCAAACGCGCATCGAAGACGAACTGCAAAAGGAGTTGGGCAGTGTCTGACGATCAATATGAATTCGAAGAAGAAGAATTCACTACCCAGTTCAATGGACAGACCATCCGCCGCATCGCCGCGCAGACCAAGCCGCACTGGCCCTATCTGATCGGCTTCCTCGGCTTCATCGCCGTCACGGCTGTCCTGGATGCGTACTTCACCTATCTGAGCAAGCAGGTTATCGACGTGGCGATTGTGCCCAAAGACACGTCCGCGCTCAGGCAGATCATCACCATCTACGGCTCGCTGTTGGTGGTGCAGTCAGCCTGCGTCTTCGGCTTCATCTATCTCACCGGCATCCTGGGCGAGAAGGTGCGCTACGACCTGCGCAAGAAGCTCTTCAACCACCTGCAGCGCCTCTCGCTCTCCTACTACAGCAAGACGCCGGTCGGCTGGATCATGTCGCGCGTCACCTCCGACACCGACCGCGTAGCGGAGCTGGTGACCTGGGGGCTGCTCGACACGACCTGGGGCATCATGAATATCACGACCTCGGTCGTGTTCATGGCCTTCATCAACTGGCGGCTCGCCCTGATCGTGAGCGCCATCATCCCGATCATCATCGTGGTGGCGTTCTACTTCAAGCGGCGCATCATCGTCGAATACCGCGAGGTGCGCAAGGTCAACTCGAAGATCACGGGCGCCTACAACGAAACCATCACCGGCGTGCGGGTGGTGAAGGCGCTGGGCCGCGAAGAGGAAAACCTGCACGAGTTCCAGGGCCTCACCAGCGACATGTACCGCGCCGGCTATCGCGCGGCCTGGCTCTCTGCCCTCTTCCTGCCCACGGTGCAGGTGATCAGCGCGCTCTCGGTCGGCGTCATCCTGTGGTACAGCGGCAACAGCCTGGCAAACGTCAGCGTGGGCGGCACGAGCATCAGCATCGGCGGCATCCAAGCCTTCATCAGCTACGTCACCTTCATGCTCTTTCCCATCCAGGAAATGGCGCGCGTCTATGCCGAAATGCAACAGGCCATCGCCTCGGGTGAACGCATCTTCTCGCTGCTCGACTCCGAGCCGGAGATCGTTGACCAACCCGGCGCCGTGGACCCCGGCTCGCTGCGCGGGACCATCGAGTTCGAGGATGTCGACTTCGCCTATGATGACGACAATCCGGTTCTATCCGGCTTCAACCTGACCGTCAAGGAAGGCGAGACGATCGCGCTGGTCGGCCCCACCGGCGGCGGCAAATCGACCATAGTCAACCTCATCTGTCGCTTCTACGAGCCGACCGGCGGCGTCATTCGCATCGCGGGCCTGGACTACACGCAGATGACGCAACATGCCATCCAATCGCGCATCGGCATGGTGCTGCAAACGCCGCACCTCTTCTCCGGTGTCATCCGCGACAACATCCGCTACGGTCGCCTGTCCGCCACCGACGCCGGAGTGGTAGCCGCAGCCCAGACCGGCGGCGCCGACGAGTTCATCCGCGAGCTGGAGCATGGCTACGACGAACAGGTCGGCGAAGGCGGCAGCCTGCTCTCGGTGGGACAGAAGCAACTGATCAGCCTGGCGCGCGCCGTCCTCGCCAACCCCGACATCTTCATCATGGACGAGGCCACCAGTTCCGTCGACACGCTCACCGAGGCGCTGATCCAGAAGGGCATGGAGCAACTCCTGCACGGACGCACGAGCTTCGTCATCGCCCATCGCCTGTCGACGATCCGCAGCGCCAACCGCATCATCGTCATCGAGAACGGGCGCATCAGCGAAATGGGGTCGCACAACGAACTGCTGCGCCAACGCGGGCACTACTACCGCCTCTACACCCAGCAGTTCCGCCGCGAACGAGCAACAGAGTACGACCCCTTCAAAGACCAGGAGCGCGGCGAAACCGAACCCGCCGTCGCCCTGCCCGCAGCCGGTTAACGGTACCCTCGACACAATCTTCTGTTCGCCTTCCAGGAAGCTGCGAGCTTCCTGGAAGGCGCCGGCGCGCGATCCGGCGTGACCAAACCGCAACTCTACACGTCATCACTTATCAGACATGTCCAAACATGTTGCGAAAGCCGTGTGGTTTTTGCTTCACGCCCTTCGGCGCGGCCACAAAGTGCGCACACAGTCTGCGCCCACAGAGAGACAGCACGCTTGCTCAATAACCCGCCCTTCGCCGGCGATAATCCCATCCTGCAACAGTTCGGAGACAGCCCTTGCGCCTTCCTGCGCCTGAAGTGCGGCGGCGCTGCGCTGCGCGGTCATCCCGGCATCGACTTTGCGCTGCCTGCCGCCACGCCGGTGTTGGCTGTTGCCGCCGGCACGGTCATCGCCGCGCAAAGTGATAGCCTGCGCGGCGAGGGTGAATCTGGGGAAGCGACACCGGCCGGCGGCTTTGGACAATACGTCCTCCTGCGCCATCACTGGGGCCAAACCCTCTACGCCCACCTATCCGCTCTGCACTGTGCGTCCGGCCAGACGATCCAACCCGGCCAAACCATCGGCCTCAGCGGCAACAGCGGCCTCAGCCCGCAGCCCCATCTCCACTTCGGCCTGCGCATCCTGCCCTACAGCACGGCGGACGGCTGGTGCGGCTATTCCGACCCGGCGCCCTATCTGCACCGGCTCAGCCACGGGCGCGGCCCGCTGATCGGCCCGCACGTCATCGGCGGCGTCCACCGGCGCCTCGACCTGCTGCGCCGCTGGCAGCCGCGCCAGATCGTCGTCGTTGACCCCAACCCCGACGAGATGCGCGCGCTGCGCCAAGCCTGCCCCGATGCGGTCATCATCGGGCGCGTCTTCGTGGCCGACCATATCGTCAAGCAGCGCATCCTCGCCGACCCGCGCCAAGCCGCGGTCTGGGCGCACGCGCAAACGTTAGCCTGCCTCTCGCCGGATGTAGACTACTGGCAGTTTGCCAACGAGGTGCTGCAAGACAGCGCCGGCCTGCCCCTGCTCGCCCGCTTTGAACTGGAGCGGATGCGCCTAGCCGAACAGGAACCTGCCGGCCGTCGTTATCGCTGCGCCCTCTTCGGCTTCAGCGTGGGCAACCCGGACTTGCCGGAAGCCAATCGCCTGGCAGACT
>JBBSBO010000408.1:0-3713 GCA_038251215.1 Caldilineales bacterium | reverse complement strand
GGTTGCTTAGGTCGGGCATCTGCCCGCGGTTGATGCGGTGGGCGTTGGTGATGATCAGGCTGTCCGCGGCCTGGCGGAAGATGGTCTGCAGTCGGATCACGCGCGTCGCGCCGCCGGATTCTAGCTCAGTGAGCGCGGCGATGAGGTCGCCCAGCACATTGCCCGCGCCCACGCTGGGCAGCTGGTCCACGTCGCCCACCAGCAGCAGGTGCATGCCGGGCGGCACGGCGCGCAGTAGGTGGTGCGTGAGCGTCATGTCCAGCATCGAGGCCTCGTCCACGATGAGCAGGTCGCCTTCGAGCGGGACATCCTCGTTGCGCTTGAAGGCAAAGCTCTCCGCCGGTTGGAACTCGAGCAGGCGATGCACGGTCTTGGCCTCTTGGCCGGTGGTTTCGGCCAGTCGTTTGGCCGCGCGGCCGGTGGGCGCGGCGAGCAGCGTAGCGTAGCCCGCTGCGCGGCAAAGCTGCAGGATGGTGCGCACCGTGGTCGTCTTGCCCGTGCCGGGGCCGCCGGTGAGGATGACCACGCGGCGGCTGAGCGCGGCCGCCACGGCTTCGCGCTGCTCCGGGGCCAGGCGCACGCCCGCCTGCGCCTCGGCCTGCGCCAGGAGCGCGGGCCAGTCGGTGTGCGGCGAGGCGAAGCGCGGCAAGCGGTCGCCGCCGGCGTGCAGGATACGCTGCAGGCGGCTCGCCACGCCCTGCTCGCTGTAGTAGAGCGGGGCGAGGTAGACGGGCCGCGCCTCGTGCAGCAGCTCCTCGGCGCCGGCGAGCGTGCCCGCGGCGTAGAGTTGGCCGGATTCGGCCAGGAGCTGCGGCGTCTCGGCGCGAGGATTCGCCGCGGCCACAGGGATGGCGGGGCCGCCCGGCTCGGCGGTGAGCTTGACCACGTCCTGCTCCCACAGGCGATAGATGCCCAGCGCGGCCTGCTGCGGGGAAACGTCCAGCAGGGCGGCGGCTTCCTCCAGCAGCTCCGGCGTGGGCAGGAAGACATGGCCGTTGTCGCCGGCCTGGTTGAGGGCGTAGGCCACGCCTGCAGCCACGCGCAGTGGCGAATCGGCGGGGATGCCCAGCGAGCGCGCGATCTTGTCGGCGGTGAGGAAGCCGATGCCGTAGATGTCCTGCGCCAGGCGGTAGGGGTCCGTCTGCACCGTGGCGATGGCGGCGTCGCCATAGAACTTGTAGATCTTGGTTGCCAGGCCGGTGGAAACGCCGTGGCTTTGCAGGAAGATCATCACCTCTTTGATGGCGCGCTGTTCCGCCCAGGCGTGGCGGATCAGGCTGACGCGCTTGCGCCCCACGCCGGGCGTCTCGAGCAGGCGTTCGGGGGCCAGTTCGATGATGTCCAGGGTTTGCGTGCCGAAGGTCGCCACGATGCGTTTGGCCGTGACGGGGCCAACGCCTTTGATCAGGCCGCTGCCCAGGTATTTCTCGATGCCGGCGATCGTGGCAGGGAGGACGCTGCGCAGCGTTTCGACGGCGAACTGCTTGCCGTAATCGGGGTGGGCGGTCCACCTCCCCTGCGCCTCGACGAACTCGCCCACGTTGAGGTCGGGCATCACGCCGACCAGGGCGACCTCGTTCTTCTGGCCGAAAAGCCCCGAGCCGGCGGCTTCGGGGACGAGCTTGGCGACCGTGTAGCCGGTCTCTTCACTGTGAAAGGTAATGCGTTCGACGACGCCGCGCAGCGTGTCCATAGCCTGTAGGGTAGCAGAGAGGGCGTCAGATTGACAAGAGCCAGATTGACAAGGGCCAGATTGATAAGAACGGGTTGACAAGAGCTGGGCAAAGGTTCATCCGCCCAATTTGGAGAAAAGGCCGCCGCGATGATATAATACTCTGGACGTTGGTGCTAGATCATTCGCCCGGCACAGCGGTGATTTGGCCAACAGACGTACCACTGTGGAGTTGCCAGGGTGGCCTGGAGTGCTAGAATCGGGAGAAATGCATGAGTATCACCAGAGCGCACAAGACTCAGCTAATCAGTGATTACCAGATTAATGAGCAGGATACTGGTTCGCCGGAAGTGCAAGTCGCGCTTCTGACGACGCGCATCGAGGCGCTGATCGATCACCTCAATACGCACAAGCACGATCAGAGTTCCCGGCGCGGGCTGCTCAAGCTGGTGGGCCAGCGCAGGCGTCATTTGGCCTATCTCAAGCGGTCGGATAGCCAACGCTACCAGGAGTTGATCCAACGCTTGGGTCTGCGCAAGTAACTGAGGGCAACGCAAGGGAAGGGGGCGAATGTCATTGCCGTGCTGTGGCGATGACGGCTTCGCCCCTTTTTTCCTGCCTGCCGCCCGGACGTCTCGCCATGCGCCTTTGCGCGTTGGGCGAATCGGTTGGGTCAGATTGGGCGGTAGGTTGCAGTATGCAGCGTTGCAATGGTGTAAGTTGGACGAGTAAGTTAGTACGTAGGTAGTGAAGCAAGTAGAGTCAAGTGGAGTAATGCAGTACGCAGTGCAGCGCGCGAAGTAGCGGGAACGGTTGTCTAGTTAGCAACGCGCTAATCGAGGTCCGGCATTGGAGAGCGCGGCGAAGGCGTCCGCACAAAGCTCCTCACAAGGGGACAAGCAGCGAGCTTTCGCCCTGGTCTCCAGTTCCGCACCTCGGTTCCGTCCCCAATCTCTCCGTGGTTTGCTGCCTAGCCGTACTGCCTGACGATTTTTGAGGTTTATCAAAGGAGTACGAATCTATGCAACTGTTTGATGGTTCCCGAGTTTTTACTGCGGAGGTTGGCGGGCGTCCTCTCTCGATTGAGACCGGCGTGCTGGCCATTCAGGCGGGCGGCGCTGTGACCGTGCGCTACGGCGATACGGTGTTGTTGGCGACCGCCACCATGAGCAAAGATGTGCGGCCCGGCATCAACTTCTTCCCGCTGACGGTGGACTTTGAAGAGAAGCTGTATGCCGCTGGTCGCATCCCCGGCAGTTTCTTCCGCCGCGAAGGCCGCCCCAGCGAGCAGGCGATCCTGCTGGCGCGCCTGGTCGACCGCCCGCTACGCCCGCTCTTCCCCAAGGGCATGCGCAATGAGGTGCAGGTCATCCTCACCTCGCTGAGCATCGACGAAGAGAATCTGCTCGACCCGCTGGCGATCATCGGCGCCTCCGCCGCGCTGGCGATCAGCGACATTCCCTGGAACGGCCCGGTCGCCGGCTCCACCATCGGCTTTGTGGACGGCGAGTACATCGTCAACCCCACGGCGCAGCAGATGGAAAACAGCCGCCTGAACCTGATGGCGGCGGGCACGCGCGACAACATTCTCATGGTCGAGGCGGGCGCGCATGAGTTCCCCGAAGACATGATGCTGGAGGCCCTCAAGCTGGCGCACGAGGCCAACCAGGCCGTGATCAGCCTGATCGACGAGATGCAGGCGGAGCTGGGCAAGGCCAAGAACAGCGTACAGGTCTTCCTGCCCACGCCGGAAATTCAAGAGCGCGTGGCGGCCCTGGCCAAAGACGAGGTAGGCGGCGTGTTGGCCGCAGGCCTGGACAAGCACAGCCTCAAGGACAGCCTGGACGCGGTGCGCGTCGACGTCGAAGAGTCGCTGGCGGAGACCATCGCCTCCGAGGAAGTGAGCATAGGCGACATCGCCGACGCCATGAGCGCTGTAGTGAAGGAAGCCACGCGCCGCCGCATCCTCGAGCAGGGCATCCGCCCGGACGGCCGCACGACGACCGAGATCCGCTCCATCCGCGTGCAGGTGGGCAAGCTG
>JBBSBO010000407.1:0-3717 GCA_038251215.1 Caldilineales bacterium | reverse complement strand
GGCGTTGGCGTCGCCCAGGCTCAAGTTGCTCGCCCAGGAATAATAGGCCACATAGCGCCCGTCCGCCGAGAGTGCCGCCCCGCTGGACCAACTGTTGCCCGCCGCGCCCTCCGGCGCGATCGAAGCCAGTTGCCGCGCCCCGCTCGCCAGGTCGACGACGTACACGTCCTCGTAGCCGTTAGCCTCGCCCGCAAGCAAGTTGTCCGCCGTCAAGTCATCCGCCGAGGAGGTAAAGGCGAGGACGCGCCCGTCCGCCGAGAGCGCAACATCACGCACCGGCGCGGCGCCCGGCGCGACGCGACGCGTCGCCACCAGCTCGCGACTGACCAGCGCGCCGGGCCGTTGCTGCGGGGTGACTTGCTCGATAGGAGTGAGGGGCGAATCGCCGGCCTGGTCGGGCGGCTGGGGAGCCGCGGCAACTCCCGGCGACAGGCTAGTACTAGCGCTAGTTGCTTCCGCGAGGGGCGCAGAGGCGGGCGCGGCCGGCGGCGCAGTCGCCTGCGACAGGGTGGACAGGGCGGGGCCGCGCGCGCCAGCGAGCACGACCAGGCTCCAGGCCGCGACCAACGCCAAACGCAGCCGGTGCGACGACTTCGACACGTGTGACCGCGGCCGCGCCACTCACCTCACCTCTGCCCGGAACATCGACGCCGCGCCGCTCATGCCGCCCACAGCCCGCCGTCATCCGCGGCAGCCTGGGCGATGGCGACCAGCGCCTGCGGCCCTTCCAGCGCGGCCACAAGCGGCAGGCTGCCCTCCACGCCGTGGATGGCCTGCCACACGCCTTTGCCGGCGTTGGTACGCCACAACGTCAGCAGGAAATCGCACAGGTGTGCGACGGATGCGCTTGCCTCCGCCGCGCCCGGCTGCGGCAGTCCCGCGCCGTTGCCGTCCTCAATGAGCGTAGGCGCGGGCGAAGGCGCGGCCGCCTCGATGCCCGGCAGCTCGGCAAGCAGCGTGCAGACCTTGCGCACGTGTACCGCATGTTTGTCGCCGGTGCTGTTTGCCAGCGCCTGCTCCGCCACGTCCGGCAGCAAGGCCAGCGCCTGCTCCACGCGACCCGCCGCCAGCAGCGGCTCCAGCAAGCCCTCGGCGTAAAAGGTAATCAGCGCCTCGCGGTCCAACAGGCGCGGCGTCCAGCGGCAGAGCTGCTCGTAGAGCCGCTGCACTTCCGGCGTCCAGGCGGCGTCCTGCATCAAAAAGGCGCGCAGACGCAGGCGGTCGTCGCGCAGTTGGTCGTCGGTCACAGTCGGGCGCACCTTATTGCGCAAGCGTTCGCGCAAGGTGGGCTGCACCTGGCGCTGCTCCAGCACGCGCAGCGCCACATCGGGCAGGCCGTGGTCGAGATAGACTTCGGCCAAACCCCACACGGTGGCGCGTTCGGGGTTACGCTTGTCATACGCCTTAACCCAGGCCAGCGCCTTGGTCACCTGCTCCTGCGCCAACTGCGTATCGCCCAGGTCGAGCAAGGCGCGCACCAGCGAGATGACGCCCTCGCTGCGCGTAGGGTCGGTGGGCGCAATCGAATCGACCACCTCCACGGCATATTTGAGCGCGCCCAGGTTGACGAGCGTCGCCGCCGCGCCGGCTGCGGTCCAGCCGTCGGATTGGGTGGCGAGGGCCGCCACGCGGTCCGCCAACTCGATGCGCGTCTCTCGCCCGATGCGGCGCACGGGCATGGCGCGGATGGCCTCTTGCAACGTGTAAACCTGGTAGTCCACGTCCAGGTTGGCCTTGGGGCGCGTCACCTGGCGCAAGAAGTTCGGGTCGCCCGTCAGGTTGGCAAGGCCGGCCTCGCGCCGCGCTGCCTGCACGTTCGCCATCGTCGCCAGTTGCGCCAATACATCCGTCACCATGCCGCCGCGAGCGAACGCGATCGCCGCCAGCCGCCGGCTGTTGAGCGTGGTCAGCGTGGCGTAGTCGAAGACGTCGATACAGCGCTGCATCAGGCGCGCGGCGCGGCGCGTCAAGTCGCCGCCCTGCGCCTGCGCGGCGACAGCCGTGAGGATTTCGTGCAGGAGCTGCGCACCGGCCTCCTCATAGCGGCGAATGGCGCCGGCGATCAGATGGCTTGTGAGCGGCGACAGCCCCACGCTCGCAATGGTCTGCGCCAACAGATCGCGCAGTTCGCGACTCACCACCACGCGATCCCAGGCGCGCGGCATCTGGTCCAGCCGCTCCAGGCAAGCCAGCGCGCCGGCGTCGTCGCGGATGCGCGCGGCCGCCGCCGCGGCCAGCAGCAGCCGCTCGGTCTGGCGCTCCTGGTCCGACACAATCCACGGGCTGAAGAGCTTGGGGGAAAGTCGCGCCATCTCGTGCGCCACCAACGGCTGCAAGGCGGGGAAGCTCTCCGCCTGCTGCGCCACGCGGTGCAGCGCCTGCACCGGAGCCAGCGGGTGGCGCAGCTCCAGCAAGGCTGCCACGGCCAGCGCCTCATCGCCGGCCCCCAGGTCGGCGAGCGCCTGCCAGCAACGCTGCATCAGCCAGAAATCGGGCTGCCAGATATTGCGCTCTTCGACCGTCCCTTCCGGGTCGTTGGGCGCAACGCCGGCGGCGGCGTGCAACAGGTCGACCGCGGCCTGCGCCAAAGAGCCGGCGTGCGCGGCCGCGGCAATATTTTCGGCGTCTGCTTGCGCCTTGCGCACTACAATAGGCAAGAGTTCTTCCTTATCCAAAAAGCTGCCACATCAGCGCTAGCCCCCAAATGCCCAATGCCGCCAGCGCCAACGCGATCAGGCCCATGCCTGCCCGCGCCAGTGTGCCGGCGTCTTTCACCGCGCGCCCATGCGCCTGGTGGGCGACGTCGCCCCGCGCCAGCGCGGCAGGGTCTTCGTGCGCCGCGCCCTGCACCTGAGCCAGCCACCAGGCCCGATTACAATACGCCCACACGCCCAGGTCGCTAGCGCGCACGAGCGAGCGGTCCTTTGCCATGCGCCCGCTACCCCTCGCCGCTTTCCTCGTCCGGCGCGACACTGTACTCAGAGCCGGCCCCCCATTTTGGCTCGACGGGCGCGCCCAACTCATGCCCCAGCCGCGCCTCGAAACGGCTCAGCGCCTGGCGCATGTGATCCTGGCGAATGCCCATGGTCAAGTCGCCGCGCGTGCGCTCCAACACATTGCGCAGCACGTCCGTGTTGCGCCGCAGCCCGTCGGTGATCGAGTCCGGAAAGTCGACCGTGGTGAGCAGGCTGTAGACCTCGTCCATGCTGTCCAAGTACGGCTCGGCCTCCGCCACGCGCCCGCGGCGCATCAGGTCCAACACAAAGCGGCGCATCTCCGTGGCTGCCTCGCTCATGCCGCGCAGATAGGTGGCGCCGGTGACGTGCAGCGAAGTCGGCTCCGGCATCGCCGCGCCGCGCACAAAGGCCATCACCAGGTGCGCCTCCACCAGCTCCTTGAGCGCGTCCTGCGTATAGCCGGCGTGGTAGAGCATGGGATAGGCCGCCAGCGGCTCCACCATCTCCACGGCGGCGGCGCGCGCCTCGGCCAAAAGCTGCTCGGCGCTCTCCCACTCATGGCGGTGGATGGCGCGGATGCCCGCCGCGCACGAGCGGATCAGCGCGCGGCTGCGGTTGAGCGTCTCATCGCGAATTTTGCTCACCGTGGTGAAATCCTCGCGGATCCCCTCCACGATTTCGGTCAACGTCCTGGGCGAGTCGAGTCGCGCTGCGTCCATTGCAGTTCCGTTCTGCTGCGAAGCCTAGACAGCCTAATCAT